>WAHY01000012.1:2694-37651 GCA_009873635.1 Nitrospinota bacterium | reverse complement strand
GGCCTGATGTGCTGGCACATAACCTGGAAACGGTTGAATCACTGCAAAAAAATGTGCGGCCTCAGTGTAGATACGACTGGTCCTTGAAGACTTTGGAGGTAGCATCTAAAAGAAAAGGATTAATAGTAAAAAGTGGGCTCATGTTGGGTCTCGGAGAAAAAAAAGAAGAAGTGATTCAAACTATGAAAGACCTTGTTGAGGCAGGATGTCATATCCTTTCAATAGGGCAATACCTCAGGCCTTCTCCCGCGCATACGGAAGTGGTCGAGTTCATTCATCCCGACTGTTTTGCAGAGTTTAAGGTTATGGGTGAATCATTAGGCCTGAAACATGTCGAAGCAGGACCCCTTGTGAGAAGCTCTTATCTTGCAGACCGACAGGCTAAAGCGGTTGGGTTGAAAGATAGTAGTATCTTATATGATCCTGAATAGTGTTTTGATCAACCCAAGCGAGGTTTTACCATTTGAAGCATTTACCGCATTAATGGCTGAGTATGTGTAGGCGCTATAAGTCTTTTACTTGCAATGAATTATATTAGAAGGATTTAACGGTTGTGTGCAAAGATACTGATTTGGCACGAGCTTTGCTGCATTGACATATAAACGATCAATGCGTCAAATTATTATCTGGAGAAACCAGTGCTGTACCTGAATACCCTTCCTGGAACCTTAAATGGACTGCAACATTCAAACTCCTCTCATATAAAAAACAACTCGAACATTGGAGACCCTTTCTACTCAATATTGATCAAACACCAGATGAATATGATTCAGGCTTGGAATCCACAAAGGGGTACAGAGTCGACAATTGATCCTTTCTCTCTCTCGAAAGTTCTTCTTAAATTAAAAGGCTTTGGTTCTAAACAAAATTTTCAGCCCACTACCGATTTCCGGAAAGTTTTAAAAACCTACGAGACAGCGAAAAGTTTTGGTAAAAAGCAAAGCTTGAATAACTTAACCCTAAAGGAAATGTCGGATCGTATTGCTGAGAAAAACTCCATACCTTCCAGGTTATTTCAAAAGCTTATTCAAACTGAATCAGGGTTTAATACCAAAGCTTTGAGTTCTAGAGGAGCTATGGGGTTGGGACAGATTATGCCGGATACAGCTAGGGAACTGGGTCTGCATATGGGTGATGACAAGACACCTGGTTCTGTCTGGCATGCTGAGTCAAATTTAGACGCATCTGCACGTTATTTCAAAATGCTCTATAACAAATACCATGAAAAAGGAATCAGTGATAAAGAGGCCTGGAGTTTTGCTGCGGGTGCTTACAATGCAGGTATCGGAAATATTGGAAGGGCGATTAATAAGGTTTCAAAAGGGCCAGTGAAAACATGGGATCAGGTTGCAAAGGTTCTCCCACAAGTTACGGGCAAGTATTCTCAGGAAACGATCCGTTATGTTAATCGTTTGCGGACCTGACCTGATAAGGTATGTTGCTTTTATAATTTTTTTAACTTTATTTTCTTAATCCAAAAATTCCTCTAAAAAAGAGTAGTTAAAGATTTAAGATATTCTTGTTTACGGTCTTTTGCAAATAGTAAAAAGTACTTTTATGTGAATAATACATTTCTGCTCTATATCCTTTATCTATTAGTATTTTTTTAAATCTCGCCTAACACCATACAACAATGTAAAGAAAAAAGACTCAAGGGAAACTTTTCGTATTTCTTTTTCTATGGGAGGTAGGCAGTCTTTAGTGAAGTCAGATCCGTGCATAAATATTTTGACAAAGAGATACATAAGTTTTATAAAAACATGATATTTGACATTTCCATATAATTAATATGCATATTAAAAAAATTAGCCTACTTTTCATTGAATTTATCATTGAATTTTAAGATTATCTTTTAATTTAAAAGTTTGTAAAAATGCAAGGCTTATCAATTAGACTTTCAAGGAATATATAATGATTAACTTAAGTTGTATTATCTTGACGGGTGTGGTTGGAGTTTTATCTATAACTTTAGTATATTATTTCGTTACTGAATGGAACAGCGAATAACCGTTAAAATTGTTTACCTTAAGGATAAAATAGATTTCATATTCTTCTAATTTGGTGTCATTGAATATAAAGATATGCATGAAACAAATAATGGATATAACGATATTCCGAATTTAGATATTTTTGAGAGCAGTCGGGATAAAAGACACCTTTTTACCCAAAATAAAATTTTGGAAATTATTGTTCAGGAGCCCTCACTTAAAAAAACTCTGAATTCTATTGTTATTGAAATCGAAAAACTGCTCGATAACTTGAGAGGTTCCATACTATTAATAGATGATACTGGTAAACGTCTTATTCATGGTGCGGCTCCTAATCTACCCAAATTATATTGTGATGCAATCAATGGAATGTCCATTGGAGACAATGCTGGCTCTTGTGGCACTGCAGCTTACCTAAAGAAAACAATTATTGTTGAGGATATAGCTAGTAATAAACTTTGGAAAGACTTTAAAAAACTAGCTCTTCCTCATAACTTGCGCTCATGCTGGTCCATCCCAATTTTTGATATAGATGGAAAAGTATTGGGAACCTTCGCCCTTTACTACGATAAACCTAACCATCCTTCCGAATGGGATTTGAAGGTGATGAAATCAGTAGCTCACTTAGCTAGTCTTGCCATTAAGAAATACAATACTCAGCAATTAAGAAATTTACGTAACAAGCAGCAAAAGATTATAGAGAATGAAAGGAAGAAAATTGCAAGAGAAATTCATGATGAATTGGGGCATTCTTTGACAGCGATTAAACTTGAACTAACTTCGATCGAAAAGAGTATTGTGAACGCTGGACAGAATATGAATGCTAAAATTAAATTAATCTATTCACATATTGAAGAATCTCTGGAGACTGTTCGTAGAGTTTCTTCAGAGTTGCGACCCCAAGTGCTTGATATAATGGGATTTTGTAATGCACTGCAATGGCAGGTTGATAATTTTATTGATAAAACAAATATTAGCTGCCGTTTAAGAGTTTCTTCAGAGGAAATCAAACTAGATCCTGATTTGTCTATCGACTTGTTTAGAATATTCCAGGAAGCTTTGACTAATATTTCACGCCACTCCATGGCTAAAAATGTAAATGTTTTCTTTCATGAAACAAAAACTGAATATCGGTTGATTATTGATGATGATGGTATAGGTATCAATAGTGATAAAATTAATGATTTAAAGTCTTTGGGGTTGTTAGGAATTCGAGAGCGTGTATTGATTTGGAAAGGCCATTTTTCTATTAAAGGGACTACTGGAAATGGTACTCAATTATTAATAACTATTCCAAAAGTGGTAAATGAATAATTTCATAACAAAGAATATTCGAATAATTATTGCGGATGATCACGCTGTTGTTCGAAAAGGTCTGGTTCAGATAATCGATGAAACACCGGACATGGAATTAATTTATCAGGCGGGTGATGGTGATGAAGTTTTGGAAAAGCTTCCCGGTTTGGATGTGGATGTCTTGCTATTGGATATTAATATGCCAGGCCAAACAGGATGGGAAGTAATGCAGAAAGTTTATAATGACCACCCTGATATTAAAGTCGTGATTCTCAGTGTCTCTTCAGAAGAGAATTATGCCAAACAATTTTATAAGGCGGGTGCTGCAGGCTATTTGACAAAAGACAGCGCTCCTGAGCAGCTTGTTGAAGCCATTCGTAAGGTTGCTGATGGGGGAATTTATATCAGTCAAAATTTTGCTGAAAAAATGGTCAGTAGTTTATCAAGCGCTTCAGACAAGGCTTTGCACGAGAACTTGTCTCCAAGAGAGTTGCAAATTTTTTGTATGATTGGTGCTGGAAAAACTTTGACTGAAATTGCGAAGGAACTTGAACTGGGTGTGGGAACCGTGGGAACCTACAGGAGCAGAATTTTGGCTAAGACCACCTTGAAAAATAATGCGCAGATAACAAACTACGCCTTCAAAAATAATCTTGTCCAGTAAAGATAGTTCTTTATAGGTTTATCAGTTTTTTCAGGTTGAATTCTTCCGGGTTTGTTGCAAGGTGTTCTTTTTGTTTTTTTGACAGTTTTTTGATCGCAATTTCTGCTTTCAATGCCAATGAGCGGCTTCCTATCTCCTGTTGAAAGACCAGTGTTAAAGGTCCCTTCCCCTTGAGATATTTTGCAGCTTTGTTGCTACCCTCCTGATGCTCGATGAACCGGCGAGTTATATCCTGGGTGATGCCTGTGTAGAGTTGGCCATGTTTAGTCCTCACCATATATAGGTACCAGGGTAGAGTTTTCGAGTTGGAACCCATCGTGACGGTCAGGCCCCATTGTTAAACAGGCTCAGAAAATCCGCATAACCCTCTTTCTTTAAATTTTCAACGGGGATGAATCTCATAGCCGCTGAGTTGATGCAATACCTTAACCCTGTTGGCTTGGGTCCATCATGGAATAGATGACCTAAATGAGAATTGGCAGCTTTTGACCGCACTTCAATTCTAACCATATTGAAGGATGTATCTTTTTGCCTGATTATATTTTCCTGTACCAGCGGTCTTGTGAATGACGGCCAACCTGTTCCTGATTTAAATTTATCTTTGGAACTGAATAAAGGTTCACCAGATACTATATCGACATAAATGCCTGGTTTCTTATTGTCCCAATAGGCGTTGTTAAATGGCGGCTCGGTGCCATTTTTTTGCGTTACGTAATACTGCAGTTTAGTCAATTGGTTTTTTGATCCATTAATGTTGCCGATTAAAGTAAACTCGAAGTTTTTTGCTCCATTAAACTTCATTTTTGAGATTTTGTACTCTTTGTCCTTTCCCCAAACGCGGGATATATATTCATCCCTTCCTGATCCAGCCCGATATACTCTGTATCGAATATAATTTTTCTTGAAAAAATCCTGATGGTATTCCTCGGCAGGGTAAAACTGACTGGCGGGGACAATTCTGGTAACAATTTTTTTGCCGAACCTTTTATTTTTTTCAAGTTGTTTTTTGGATAGTTCTGCCGCTTGTTTTTGTTGCTTATTTTTATAAAAAATTCCCGTAGTGTACTGCTTGCCTCTGTCTACAAACTGACCTCCCGCATCCGTTGGGTCAATATTTCTCCAGAAAATTTGCAGAAGGTCAGAATAAGAAATTTTTCCTGGATTAAAATGAACTTCGACGGCTTCTACATGCTGGGTAGATCCTGAAGCAACTTGTTTGTAAGTAGGATTTTTCTCTTTTCCACCGGTGTACCCAGAGATGACTTTTGATATTCCTGGCAAATCTTCAAAAGGGTGCTCCATACACCAAAAACAGCCCCCTGCAAATATTGCCGTCTTTGTCTTTGTGGAATTGTTGATATCTTTGCTGGCAATTGATGATTGTTTGGAAGCACTGTTTACATTTTTAGGTATAAAAGCTAAGAATACAATAAAGCTGAAAAGTATTAATAAGGCGGCATATTGTTTGTACATTTCAAAAGACCTCCACAGACCATTTGTGTGTATCTATTTTCTCATTATTTGTGACAACAAATCCATATCATAATTAGTGTAGCTAAGTCGCACTTTTCTTCAAAAACTTTCAGACCTGGGAAACGAGAATGGATTTTGAGGTAGTACCGCAATGATGATAAGGGCTATCTTTGTGCCAATTTAGGGTGGATGCTCATAGCAGTTTGCAGCGGATTTATAGCCATTTTATACCGGCCCAGCTTCAAATAGATTTGTCCCAGTGTGTACTGGGCTTCTGCATTATTTGGATTGAGCCTGATTGATTCTAAAATGGCCGCAAGGGCTTCCTGATACCTGTTGGACAGAAAATAAGACAATGCCAGGAAATAATGAGAATCGTAATTGTCGGGTTCTAGTTTAATGGCTTTTTGGTAGTATTCGGTCGCCTCATGGTGTCTGTTTAAAGCTGCATGGGCCAAACCAATTTTAAAATTGGCTTCGGCAAAATCGGGTTTGATTCGCAGGCTTTCCTGAAGTTCTTCGAGCTTTTTATCGTGGCGTCCGACAGCTCCATAAGCAAGGGCCAGATAAAAATGCGATTTGAAATCATCTTTTCGAATCTTTAAAGACTGTTCCAAGGGTGGAATAGCTTGTTGAAATTTTTTGTTTTTAAGATAAATGAGACCCAGCTGTGTAAGCAAAACAGGATTATCAGGTTCTTTTTGTAATGCGGCTTTCATTGACTGTGCTGAAGGAATTTCCTCCTGAGATAATGCTGAGGAGCTGGCAGTGAGAAGACCTAAACCTAAAAATATTGACAATATCTTTTTCATGATACTTAGTCCTGATCTTTTTTAGGCACCCGATCGCCGAATGAACAAAAACTATATCCCGGACTTACATTCCTGTAAATAAAGAACGTGTAAAACCAACAGATTCAACTTTCTTGGCGAGGTGTTTTTTAGAGAATTTAATAATTGATGAATGCGATGGTTATGGCACCTTTTATTTCAATAAGTTGTGGGATTAGATTTGTTACAGCATTCATTTGTTATTTTTTTGGAGCCAGTGTTATGTTGTGACAACTTACAAACGAATGGGTATCTCCTGACTTTTCAGGAATTTGGCGGGTACATCTTTTTGACAATTCGGATCCCGGCTCTTCACTTAAATAAATCGGACAGCGTGGGTGAAAATGGCAACCTTTTGGTGGGTTGAGCGGTGAGGGAACATCTCCTGTCAATGGTTTGAAAGGTTTACGGGATTCCAGCGAGGGAACAGCCTCTAGAAGCGATTTGGTATAAGGGTGACGTGGGTTGTCAAAAAGTTCTTCAACCGGTGACTGTTCAACAATTTTACCAAGATACATGATCGCTACTGTATCAGCCATATAACGAACTACGCTGAGATTGTGGCTGATAAAGAGATAAGTCAGTTTGTGGCGTGCCTGCAATTCCTTTAGCAGGTTCAGAACCTGTGCCTGTACAGAGACATCCAGTGCGCTGGTGGGTTCATCCAGTACCAGAAATTCCGGTTCTAAAATGAGAGCACGGGCAATCGCAATTCGTTGCCGTTGGCCTCCTGAAAATTCATGCGGATAACGTTCTAAGATGGCAGGACTTAACCCCACTTCTTTTAAAACCCGGGAAATTTTATTGATCCGTTCCGTGGGTGACAGGTCGGGCTGGTGTGTTTCAATCCCTTCACCCACAATTCTCTCTATCGTCATTCGGGGTTGTAACGAACCGAAAGGATCCTGGAATACGACCTGCATACTTCGACGAAATTTTTTTAAAGCCTTTCCTTTAAGAAGCATAATGTTTTTATCGTCAAATAACACTTCTCCTTGTGCATCAGGTACCAGTTGAAGGATAGATTCACCCAAGGTGGTTTTTCCGCAACCAGATTCTCCCACCAGGGCAACCGTGGAACCCTTTTTAATATCCAGGTTTATATTGTCCACTGCCCGTATATGGTTTGCCACACGCAGAAATACACCTTTGCGGACTGGAAAATGGGTTTTTAAATTTCTTATTTTAACCAGCGGCTGGTTTTCAATTTTACGTATGGGAATAGGTTGTGTTTTGCCTTTTTGCTTCTGAGATAGACTAGGGCCTTTATCTAGTAAATGGCAGGTTGTTTGATGATTTTTACTTAGCTGGTGGACTGAACTTTCTTGTGTGTGGCAAATATCCATGACTTCAGAACAACGGTCGGCAAACCTGCATCCATCCTTGTATTCTGTCGCCGAAGGAACCAGGCCGGGAATGGTGTCTAGCAGAAGATTGCTTTTTTGAAGTTTCGGGATTGAACTGAAAAGCTTTTGTGTGTACGGGTGAGCCATTTTGTTAAAGATTTTCTCACGGCTACCATACTCTGCTATCCGGCCAGCGTACATGATGCACAAATCATCAGCCATCTGGTTTACGATGCCCATATCATGTGTGATAAGAAGAATCGCCATACCGTTTTGTTTTTGTAACTCACTCATCAGGCTTAATACTTGTGCTTGAATCGTTACATCCAAAGCGGTAGTAGGTTCATCGGCTATGAGCAGTTTTGGCTCGCAGGCCAGGGCCATGGCAATCATGACTCTTTGCTTCATGCCTCCAGAAAGCTGGTGTGGAAAGTCATCAATGCGTTTATGTGGATCAGGTATTCCTACCTTCTCCAAAAGTTCAAGAGCTTTTTTTCGGGAATCCCCTGTAGCAATCTTCAAGTGCTGTTTTAATGGCTCCGCAAGCTGGTCACCAATACGAAACAGGGGGTTCAGGGAGGTCATTGGCTCCTGAAATATCATGGCGATATCATTTCCCCTCATACCTCGCATATCTTCATCATTCAGCTTGAACAGATTTTGTCCCTGAAAATGGATTTCACCTGTTGGGTGATAACCATTTTCAGCGATCAGGCGAATGATTGAAAAGGCAGTCTGGGTTTTTCCACATCCGGATTCTCCAACCAGGGCCAAAGTCTTACCCTGCTCAAGATCAAAGGATACTCCATCTACAGCTCGGGCAGTCTTTCCCAATCCTGCATGAAAATGAGTGGCTAGATTTTTTACTGATAACATCATTTTATTACAGAGCTTTTCTTGGATCGAAGGCGTTGCGGATACCTTCTCCTATAAAAGTTAATAGTGTGATTGTCGCAGTTAGTGAGACGAAAGTCGGCAGTAAAATCCACAATGCCTGAAGGTTGTTTTTTCCTTGTGCCAACAGTTCCCCGATACTTGGAGCAGGACTGGGCACACCCAGATTTAGATAATCAAGACTCACCAATGCCAGAATTCCCGCTGTGACTTCGAAAGGAAAGAACGTCACAACCGGAGTTAAGGCGTTTGGCAGTATATGTCGACGCATGATCGTAAAGTTTGAAACTCCAAGTCCCTTGGCCGCTTTAACAAATTCAAAGTTGCGGACTTTTAAAAATTCTGCACGAATGTAGGCGGCAATTCCCATCCATGCGGTCAGGTTCAAAATTAAAAAAAGAAGCAGTGCTGAAGGTACTAAAAAAGAACTTAAAATTATCAGGATATATAATCTTGGAATTGACCCCCAGATTTCTGTCAACCGTTGACCAACAAGGTCAATTGCACCGCCGAAGAACCCCTGTGTCCCGCCTATCAGGCATCCGATAAGGGTGCCAGTAATCGCCAGGGATGCGCCAAACACCATTGAAATGCGGAACCCATATATTAACCTTGCCAGAACATCTCTCCCCCGGTCATCGGTTCCAAGATAATGCCCATCCATCCAGGAGCTTTCTATAAATCCGTCTCCATGAGGCCGGGATGTTCGGTAGGGTGCTGCGAGGACTACATTCCCGGTTTTTGATTCTGTTGGTATGTATTTATAGTCGTAACGTACTGGAGGCCATAGTATCCAGTGATCTCTTGGAGTGACTGGCTGGGGTGAAGAACTTTCAACCGTTGGTGTCACCGTTTCATCGATCTCTTCAAAATCATCAAGCTCGACACTGAATGAAGGTTCTTCTACTGCGTCTTCATCTTCGAAGTCATCCAGTTGCAACTCAAATGAACTTTTATCCTGTATTTCTTGAACGGGAGTATCGGGGACTCCTTTTAATATTCCAAGAAACCGGGGGGATTTATAATCCGGTTCGCTCGGTAGAGTGCCCCCAAAATCTTTCTCGCTGTATGTGAAGAGGATGGGGAAATAGGGTTTACTTTCCACAACGATTATCAATGGTCGCACATTACAGATTAATTCGGCTGGCAAAGTAATTAAAAACAGAAATGACAAAACCAAAAAACTGTTATAGGCACGCTTGTCATTTTTAAAGACAGCGACCTTTTCTGTTAGTTCTTTATTCAACTTCAGCATATTCAGCCCTGGGATTCATCGAATGAGATTCTTCTGTCAATTAAAATGTAGGATAGGTCGGTCAGTAACTGTCCTATCAGTCCCATGAGAGAAAAAATAAAAAGGGTGCCGAGTACAATTGGGTAGTCTCTTTGGATTACCGCCTGATATGAAAGAAGCCCAAGTCCATCCAAAGTGAAAATTTGCTCTAACAACAGTGAACCGGAAAAGAACATGGCCAGGAAAGCAATGGGAAAACCAGTCACCAGGGGGATCAACGAATTTTTCAGTACATGTTTGAATAAAACTTTTTTTTCTGGTAACCCCTTGGCTCTGGCCGTCAACACGTATTGCTTGCGCATCTCTTCCAGAAACGCGTTCTTGGTCAGCAGGGTGAGGGTGGCAAAACCTCCAAGCACGTAGCATAGCAGTGGTGCTGCTAAATGATGGAGGTAGTCCGAAAGTTTTTCCCAGAACGTCCAGGATTCGTAACCGGGAGTACCAACTGATGTCAGGCCGGCAATGGGTATAAGGTGGACAATGGCACCATCCCCTGGGCCAAAGAGGACGATGAGAAAAATTGCCAGCACAAAACCTGGAACGCTGTAACCAATAAGTACAATCATGCTTGTGACTGTATCAAAGCGTGTTCCATGTTTAACGGCTTTGGCGATACCTAGAATAATGCAGATGGTATAAGTCAAAAAAAAGCTGGTGATGCCCAAAGAAGCTGAGACGGGTAATTTCTCTTTGATTAGTTCAAGAACAGACTTGTTTCGATAAAAGGAGTTGCCAAATTTAAAAACCAGAAATCCTTCCCAATTGTCGCGGTCAAAAAAATTTTCCAAAAACGAAGCGGATTCATTTTTCGGGGAGTACCATAAAAAAGTACGCAAATATCTTTCCCACAGTGGCCGGTCAAGATGGTAAATCTTTTTCAATGCGGCCATATGCTTGGGATCTATTTCGCCAAACTTTTTACCTGGTCCCGTCAAGGCACCACCTCCTGCTTCTGTCAGAGTGCTGCCGTGCCCCCGCAATAGAGATTTCATCTGATCTATCGGGCCTCCTGGGACAAATTGAGTGGCGATAAAGGTTATGGTGATGATTCCAATTAAAGTCGGAAACATCAATAAGAGTCGGCGAATGATGTATGCGGTCATAATATTAAAATAAAACCTGTATTTTTATCGGAGAGATTTACCTTCTGCCTTTGCTTTCTTCAGCTTTCGGGCCTTTTCTCCATCCCACCACCACCATTCCAGGAGGTTGTTGGAAATATTATTTTGAGATGGATTGACTTCGGGACGGCTGAACTTATTCCAATACACTGCCCGATCGTAGGCAATATACCAATGTGGAACTACATAAAACTGGTGGGTGAGAATCCGGTCAAGAGCATGGATTTTGACGATCAATTCTTTTCGGGTTTTTGCTTTAATAATTCCATCAATCAACTCGTCAATAGCAGGATTTTTTATACCCATATAATTTCTAGTTCCGGGTGTCATGGCTGCTTCACTTCCCCACATATAACGTTGCTCATTTCCCGGTGACCTGCTTTGAGGATAGTTTGCCACGATCATGCCGAATTTGAAGTTTCTCAGTCGTTCTTCATATTCTGCAATTTGTACAACCTTAATGTCCAACTGAGCGCCAATTTTTTTTAAATTATTCTTATAAGGTTCTGCGATGCGCTGAAACCCGGGTCCAGCTAAAAGAAGCTCAAACTGTAAACGTTGTTTGCCTTTGGTACGAATTCCATCTGTGCCGACTTTCCAACCGGCTGAGTCAAGAAGGACGTTGGCAATCTGGATATTTTTTGCAGTTGACTGGCCTTGCCCCGGAGCACCTACTGGCTTGCTGAGAGCTGTTTTGGGAACATGGCTTTTATATTTTTTTCTTAAACGTGTGAGGAGGTCTTTGACGTCACCTTGAGGTACTCCCTGGGCTTTCATTTCAGGGTTGTTATCGAAGTAGCATTCATTACGAGTATACTGCCCATAAAATAAATTTTTATTGCTCCATTCAAAGTCGAAAGCCATGGCAACGGCGGCTCGTACTTTGCGAGATTTAAAGAATTCGTTCCTCATATTCATGGCGAATCCCTGCATGCCCGCTACCCGTGTGTGTGGAAATTCTCCACGGATGTAGTATCCCTTTTTGACAAAGTCACCTTTATAGTCCAATGCCCAGTCCCGGGAACTGTTGACCAACTGCATATCGAATTCACCACCTTTGAACGCTTCTCGCTGGGCTACAGGATCTAGGTAGATTTTGAATGTGACCCGGTCAAAGTTATAACGCCCACGATTGACAGGAATGTTTTTGCCCCACCATTTCGGGTTGCGCTTGAAGGTGATAAATTTGCCATATTCGTATTTTTCGACGGTGTAGGGTCCGCTTGCGACGGCTATATCATCGAAATCCGCTCCAAATGATTTGCCCTTGGCACCATAAATATGTTTAGGAAATATCAGCATCTGCCCTGTTATTAAAGGTAGTTCCTGGTTGTATATCGCAAAATGGTAACGGACAGTGTGTTCATTTATTT
Source organism: Nitrospinota bacterium (assembly GCA_009873635.1). NCBI lineage: Bacteria > Pseudomonadati > Nitrospinota > Nitrospinota bacterium. The sequence goes on along the minus strand of WAHY01000012.1, from coordinate 25,372 downwards.
TTTCAATGGACTTGATGTCCTTGAAATATTCCTTATAGATTGGGTGGTATTCGGGATCCTTAATCAGGTTGAATGAGAAAACAAAATCATCCGCTGTAACGGGATGTCCATCTGAAAACCGGGCCTGTTTATAAATGGTATAAGTCATGGAGAGCCGGTCTTCGGCCAGCTCAACATTTTCTACCAGGTTACCGTATTGTGAAAACGGCTCGTCGTCATCGGCAGAACTGTCCATAGGAGTTTGAAATACCAGTTGCCCGATACCGGGTGCGGTCACACCCTTGAGAGAGGCTGGGTTTAGTTTGGTGAATGCGCCAAAATCCGCCAACACGAGACTTCCTCCTTTAGGTGCGCTGGGGTTAGCGTATTCATAACTTTGTCCGGGTTTGTATTTCAAGTCCTGTGGACTATATAATGATAGTCCATGCTGGGCTGTTGCCCAGGATTGTTGAGCGAGTAGTAATATTATGATGCTGGCTGATAGTAGTTTTGTCATGGTCAAAAGAATTAGTTAGTTTTTTTTATTTTAACATTCCTGTGGGTTCAAGTGGAAACAGGTTTATCAAACTAAAACTTAGCTGAAATGTCTGCGAAATACCTTGAGTTGAGCCGGTCTGAATTGGAGTTGAGAGCCCAGGAGGCCTATGAAATTTATCATGAGTGCCAGGTATGCCCTCATGCCTGCAAGGTGGATCGAACTCAAGGCCAAACGGGTTATTGTGGTCAAACGGATCTTTTGAGTATATCATCCAGTGTCCGGCATTTTGGTGAAGAGCCGCCCCTGGTAGGTACAAATGGAGTGGGTAATTTGTTCGTGACAGCATGTAATATGCGTTGTGATTATTGTCAGAATTTTCAAATTTCCCAATTATGGTCTAAACAAGTAGATAAAATCAGCCCTGAACGGACCTGGCAGAATACGGCTGAGCAAATGCTACTTTTGCAGGAGAAGGGTGTTCATTTTATCGGTTGGGTTTCTCCTTCCCACGTTGTTCCAGGTTTGTTAAAAAGCCTGTCTATTGCCCGTGAAATGGGGCTTACTATTCCCATAATCTATAATACCAATGCATACGATGGCCTGGCTACATTAAAACTTCTTGATGGGGTGGTGGATGTTTATCTCCCTGATTTAAAATATTCGGATTCTGCTAAAGCCAGGGAAATTTCACATATTCATGAATATAAGGAGTTTTCCCAACAGGCGGTGCTGGAAATGTACCGTCAAGTAGGACCTTTGGAATTAAGTGAAGATGGATTAGCTGAAAGTGGTTTGCTGGTTAGACATTTGATACTGCCTGATAATCTTGCTGGAACATGGGAGACGCTTTGTTTTATTGCTCTTGAGTTGTCGCCAAGTGTTCCTTTGAGCCTGATGAGTCAATATCGTCCGGTTCATAAAGTAAATGAGCCTTTGAGTCGCGAGATCACCCGGGACGAATATGAAAGCGCAATCTCCATGGCTCGGGAATTGGGATTTGAGAATTTGTATCTTCAATCTATGGAAACGGCAGTGCATAATTTGCCAGACTTTAACGATAAGGAAAACCCGTTTCCTCTTGATCGTGCCCATAACCAGGACATTGTCAGGACTCAGTAAAGTCAAGATTCCAGTTAAGCCTGTTGTTTATACTTTCTGATCATTTGTTCAAATTATTGAGGCAAAATTAAGGATAAGAGCTTTCTTGTTCTGGAAGCCTTTATTTGTTAATCTTTATCTTTGATCTAGACCTGTTTTTAGGGATAACAATTTATGACTTTGAGAAAAACACGAAAAATTCGTATAGGAAGCCTTGAAATTGGCGGTGATGCCCCGATTGCGGTGCAAAGTATGGCTGCTACACAGACCCAGGATCTGGAAGCGACTTCCAGGCAGATAGAAGTTCTTGAAGCGGCCCAGGCAGACATTATTCGTATTGCGGTCGATAGCGAAAAGGATGTGGCGGCTCTTAAAGTTTTACGCCAACGGTTTCCTGATAGTGTGTGGTCCGTAGACTTGCAGGAAAATTATAAACTGGCACCTATCGTTGCCCCTTTTGTGAATAAAATCCGCTACAATCCGGGACATTTGTTCCATTTGGAAAAAGAAAAAACGATTCGCGAGAAGGTTGAGTTCATCGTCAATGCTGCAAAAGAAAATGATTGTGCCATTCGAATTGGTGTCAATTGTGGTTCTGTGGATCCGGATTATAAGGAACGCTATAAAGAGGATTCGGTTGAAGCCATGGTCAGATCGGCCGTTGATCATTGTCAGATGCTTGATGAGATGGGCTTTGTGAATTATTGTGTTTCACTCAAAGACTCTGAGTCCCAGAAAGTGATTGAGGCCAACCAGAGGTTTGCAAAAGAAAGACCGGATGTGCCTTTACATTTGGGAGTGACGGAAGCAGGGTTGCCTCCAGAAGGAATTATCAAAACCCGTATAGCTTTTGAACAGTTGATTTCAGCTGGTATAGGGGATACGATCCGCGTTTCCCTGACTCTACCTAATGATGAGAAGGGTGAGGAGATTAAGGTTGGCCAGGAAATCTTAAAAGACATTTCAGAAGGACGCTTCCGCTCTGTCCCTGAGAACTTTCTTGATGGATTGAATATAATTGCCTGCCCGAGTTGCTCCAGAGTTGAGAATGACAAGTTTGTTGATCTTGCTCAGGATGTACGGAAAATGACCGAATATGCTGAGAAATATAAACTGACTATTGCGGTTATGGGGTGTCGTGTGAACGGTCCGGGAGAAACTGATGATGCGGATCTGGGGCTGTGGTGCGGCCCCACACGTGTGAACCTGAAAAAAGGAACAGAAACTTTGGGGTCTTATTCTTATGATGAGATTCTGGGGCAATTGAAAAAGGAAATTGATCAGATGATTCAGGAAAAATTTTCTCAGCCTGCTTAGAAAAAAGACTTAATTTATTGACCCAGTACAGTTTAAATTATGGCGCTGGCAAGTTTATATTTTATAAACGGCGAACAGCCGGCCACACATAGTGAAAAGGTTTTAAAATGGAATTTGATGTTGAAGAATTAGAAGGGATGAAGCGAAAATTAAATATTACCATTCCCAAGGATGTTGTCTCAAAAAGGGTGGATGACGCTTATAAGGTTTTGAACAAGCAAGTCAAGATTCCTGGTTTCAGACCAGGAAAAATCCCTCAAAAAATACTTGAGAAGCAGGTCCCCATGCAGTCAATGACGGAAATGTTTCAGGAGTTGATGCAGGAATACTATGAACAGGCCCTTCAGAAGTCCGGGCTAAAGCCTACCGGTCAGCCGGAAATCGATCACTCAGGCATGCAGGATATAAAACGTGATGAGCCTTTAAAGTTTGCTGTGATACTCGATACCAAACCTGAGTTGAAAGTTAAGGATTATAAGGGGCTTAAATTTAAAAAGAAAGAAGGGGTTATCACCGATGCGGAGATTGAAGAAACATTGGAAAAGGTTTTAAGTCGCCATGGTTCAGTCGAGGAAATGCCTGCTGGATATGTGGTTAAGGATGGAGACATCCTTACTTTGGATTTTGAAGGTACTATGAATGGACACCCTCTGGAAAATGGCAGTGCAAGCGATCATGAAATGAGGGTAGGGGAAAAGAAAATGATTCCCGGCTTTGAAGATCAGTTGATCGGTCATGTTCAGGATGAGGAGTTCGAGGTGTCCGTCGTTCTACCTGCTGACTGGAACCAGAAAATGCGCCGAATCAGTTTTCCAATACCCGGTGCTGATGAAAAACAGGAAGATGACCGTGCTATATTTAAAGTCAAAATTAAAAGAATAAGAACGCTTCATCTTCCAGACTTAACAGATGGTATTGCCCAGCGGGAAGGATTCGATACGGTTGATGAACTTCGAAGGGCTATCAAGATTGATTTGCAAGGCCATAAAGAACAACATGAAGAGCTAAGGATTAAAGAAGATATTTTTAATATGCTGGTCAAAGACGCTGAAATTGAACCGCCGGAGTCAGCGATAGAACGAGAATTAAAGTTCATGATTGAAGGCATGAAATTTCAGATTGCACAGTCTGGAATGAAAATTGAGGACTCTGGGTTTGAGCCGGAAAAAGCCATGAAGGAGTGGCGGGAAAAGGCGATCTTTAACACTACCGGTTATATGATGCTTGAGTCCGTTGCCGCTGCTGAAAACATCCATTTGACCCAGCAGGACATGGAAGCTGAATATGAATTGCTGGCTAAACAAACGAAGCAGAAAGTTGAAGAAGTCCAAAAAAGGATTATGGCTAACCCTGATTCGTTGAACCAGACAACCAGTAAATTATTGGGGCAAAAAACCATGAACTTTATTTACTCAAATTGTGAGATTGAGTATTACAAAGATGGTGAAGAGCCCCCAGGCGAACTGGAAAGCTGAAATATTATGAAGTATGTAAAAGTCATGAGTGAAGAAGACCTTCCCATTGGGAAGTCAGCGATCATATCAGCGGGTGAGTCTGAGATTGCCCTTTTTAACTATAAGGGAAAGTATTATGCTGTTGCCAACAAATGCCCACATAAAGGTTCCCCTTTGGGTGAAGGGCGTATTGAAGAAGGCATAGTGATCTGCCCTAACCATGAATGGCGTTTTAACCTGGAAAATGGGGCAAATATGCAGAACCCGGAATTATTTATTCCAACGTATCCGGTCAAGGTCAAAAACGAAAACATATATATTGGCCTGGAAGGAGAAGCCGGTAAGGTAGCTTATGGGAAAAAGGCGTCCAATCTGCCTTCAAGTCTAAAGTTTAATGTTCCCACCATTCAAAAGCCCCGCAATCCGGACGAAGAGCTGGATTGAACCCCATTAAATCACGACAGTTTCGCGAGACGGCATTTATCCTGTAGGATTATCGTCTTCAATCTCGACCCATTTGGGGTCTCCATGGGCTTTATAGTTCTCTGTTCCACAAAAAGTTCCTTCGTGGTAGATGTTCACTTTGAATTTGCCACCGCCATACTTTTCGGTGATGAAAGGAACGGGGTCTTCGATTGCTATAAGTTCAGGGGTTTCAAATTTCCCGATCAGTTTAAACTCCATGCCCATTCCAGAAGGTATCAATGCATAAAATTTAAGGTTGGTGTTAGCTAGGATTTTTTTTAAGTCTTCTTCGCAATCCTCTCGCTTATAATTGGGGCCAACGTTTTGTCTGGCCCGGCGTTTGAGGTAGTCCTCCATCAAGTTATAAAACCACCAGTTTTTTTGCTTGCGAGTGTCGTGGAGAAACGGGTATTCAACAAACCCGTGCTTATTGATAAACGGTTTTTTTGCCATTCGGGCACTCCTAAATTAAGTTGCTCGAGTAATTATATTCAATTGGTATTTGTCTGACAAGCGGTTGAACAGTTAATTATTCTTGGAAAATAAATGAGCAAATATTATAGAAAAAACTACTGGTCGATAGGGTTTCAATCCAGATTGTACGATCTGCTCTCACCAGAGTCTTATTTTGAATCAATGAGACGAGTGGTTGATGTTGTTCCAGGTGGTAAAGGATTAAGCCTGCTGGATGCAGGTTGTGGATCTGGACTGCTTATGAATTTTCTAGCAGACCGTATTTGTCAAGGAATGACTTATACCGGAATCGATGTATTGGACGAAGGAGTAACCAGAGCTTTGCTTCGTGCTAAGAAGTTGGGTTTAGCCAGCCATGTTTCATGTGAACAGTCTGACTTGACTCAGCGATTCACTACGCAAAAATTCGATGTGGTCGTTGCTCATTTTTCACTTTATACATTGGCATCGCATGGAATAAGACAGAAGGTTTTATCTAACTTAAAGTCAGTCATGAACCCGGATGGAGAACTGATTCTTGTAAACCCTTCTGTTGATTATGATGCGGGTTCAATTATTGAGGAAAGTATAAGGTTGGACCGAAATCGTTATGGAGTTTTAACTGGTATTTTTAAACAAATATTTATTTATCCTTTTACAAAAACTATGGGACTCAAGTTTATTAGCAAACAACTCAAATCGGGGAAGTGGAAAGCCTATAGTCGCGAGGAGCTCTCCCATGAGTTGGAAGAAGCTGGGTTCATGGTTGATCATATAGAGAATGTGTATGCTGGAAGTGCTTTTCTATCTAAGGCAAGATTGAAATCCTAGTATCTACAAATATTATACGGGCACACGGGTACCGTTGTTCCGGTAACTGCGATAAACAGCTTTCGTCTTGCAAGCTCATTTGTACCGAAAGATACTTTGGAATTTTTACACCAGGTAAAGCTTGCAATTTGGGCAGGTGAACTTACCTGGTATTTTTCCCTGCACCAAAAATTCCGATGCGAATTTTTCTATTTGGCAATTGTGGTTATATTTAAATATAAGTATAGAGATCAAAAATTCATATAAAACAATAATTTTTCCTTATTTATGATTAAATATTAAAGTAATTCTATGTTCGTTTTATGTAGTATTTTACTGTTTTTGTAATAATTATGAGAATGATCTTATGAGTTACGACATTAATATTCTAATTATCGAAGATCTATTGAAAACTAGGTTTTTTCTACACCGAACTTTAAAAAAGTTGGGTTATACGAACTTGGTTTTATGCGCCGATGGTGAAGAGGCCCTGGAAGAGCTTGAGAGAAGTACGTATGACCTGATTATTTATAACTGGCATATGCCAAAGATGGATGGTCTTGATTTTTTTTAAACTCTTAGCAAAAATCATAAGTTTAATGATATTCAATTCTTGCTGATTACTGCTGAAAAGGAGTGTACTAAAGTAATAGAACCAGCACAAGCAGGTATACGGTATAAAGGAATACCTGGTCAAGCCGGTTGAGCCAGAAAAATTAAGTACCAAAATTAAACAAGTGGTTTTTGGGGGCGCAGCCTGAAAGGATGACCCCCTTTATAAACCATTTCCTACCTCTATAAACCCGCATCTTTTTTAATGGCTTTCGCTTTATCCGTGTTCTCCCAGGTGAAAGACTTTTCTTTTCTGCCAAAATGCCCATAAGTTGCTGTAGGCGTATACCTGGGTTTTAGGAGATCCAGAGTTTTAACAATACCTGCTGGCTTGAGATTAAAGTTAGACCTGACCAGATCTTCCAGAATATCTGGGTTAACGTTATGGGTTCCAAAAGTTTCTACGCAAACAGAAACAGGGTCGGCAACTCCAATGGCGTATGCAAGCTGAACTTCGCAGCGTTTGGCTACTTTAGCTGCAACAAGATTTTTAGCGATGTATCGAGCCATGTATGCGGCGGAACGATCAACTTTAGATGGATCTTTCCCTGAAAATGCCCCGCCACCGTGTCGGGCAAATCCACCGTAGGTGTCGACAATAATCTTTCTCCCGGTTAATCCACAATCTCCATGTGGGCCGCCAATTACAAATCGCCCTGTTGGGTTGATATGGACTTTCATCTTTTTATGTTGCAGTTTTTTAGGAATGACTTTTTGGATGACCTGTTCCGTAATTTCAGACCTTATTTGCTTATTAGACACTCCGGGGTTGTGCTGGGTAGAGATAACCACGGTTTCAATGCAGACAGGTTTGTTATTCTCGTATCTTACTGAGACTTGAGATTTGCTGTCAGGTCTCAAGTAGGGGAGAACACCTTTTTTTCTTAATTCCGCAAGTTTACGTACAAGTTTATGGGAATACATAATAGGTGCCGGCATTAATTCTGGTGTCTCATCAGTGGCATAGCCGAACATCATTCCCTGATCGCCCGCTCCCTGCTCGTGTTTGTAGTCATCTACTCCTTGAGCAATATCCTGAGATTGTTCGTCCAAGGCAACCATTACGCCACATGTTTCAAAATCAAAACCCATATCGGAATGTGAGAACCCGATATTTTTAATTGTTTTTCTAACAATTTTAGGAATCTCGACATAACATTTGGTGGATATTTCACCGGCTATCACAGCGAAGCCGGTTGTGATCATTGTTTCACAAGCAACTCTTGCCTTTGAATCCTGCTCCAATATTGCATCCAGTATAGAATCGGAAACTTGATCAGCAATTTTATCGGGATGTCCTTCGGATACAGATTCTGAGGTAAACAAGTAATTTCCTGGGTTCATTAAAATTTCCTTTGTTCGGAAGGTTAGAAAAATAGTATAAATAAATTTATTTGATTTGATCTTTTAATTCAGGCTGGGTTCAACTTCTCCTCAAAACTAATATCCCTGTCAAAATCTTCGGGAAACCTGGCCCTCATTGTATTGGTGATATAGGATGTGATTTTATCGGGACAGTTCATTTCAAGGACTTCATCGGCTAATTGACGTGCTTCCTCAAGTCGTATAGTCCGGATAACTTTTTTTACTTTGGGTACTGAGTGAGGTTCCATGCTCAAGGCTTCCAGTGTTCCCAGTCCCAATAAAAGCATTGTTGCCATTGGGTCTCCACCAAGTTCACCGCAAATTGAGACTTTTTTACCTGCTTTTTCGGCCGATTGCATAATATTTTTTAAGGATCTTAGCACCGATGGATGAAAAGGTTGATATAAGTGGGCAACATTTTCGTTGACACGGTCCACAGCAAGAAGATACTGGATTAGATCATTGGTTCCAATGCTAATGAAATCTACTTCCTGCAAAATGTGGTCTATACAGATTGAGGCAGCAGGAGTTTCTATCATGGCGCCAACTTCTATCTCTTCATTAAATGGAATTTGTTCATTACGTAAATAATTTTTTGCATCTTCCAGGAGCTTGTTAGCCAGAATGATTTCATTTGCAGAAGAGATCATGGGATAAAGTATTTTTACATTCCCATATAAACTTGCCCTCAATATACCTTTCAACTGATCTGTTAGCAGCTGTGGTTTGGCCAGGGATAAACGAATGCCTCTTAACCCCAGGGCAGGGTTGTCCTCATTGTTACTCTCTAAACCACTAAATTGCTTGTCCATCCCAATATCAAGGGTGCGAATGACTACAGGCTGGTCAGCCATTTCCTGGACAACATGTTTAAAGTCCTCGTAAAGTTCCCTTTCATCAGGCAAGGATGTAGCGGCCAGATAAAGGAACTCTGTGCGGTAAAGCCCAACACCTTCTGCCCCAAACTTGTGCAGACTTTTGACTTCCTGATTTGACTCAATATTGGCGAGTAATTTAATCTGGAGCCCATCAAGAGTTTCTGCTTGTTGATGTATATTGGTTAAAAGCCGTTCTTCATATTTACGGTAGTTTTCCTGTTTTTTAGCATATTGCTCTACTACTTCATCAGACGGCTTAATGATGACTTCTCCATCAATGCCATCAACAATAATCTGGTCACCAGTGTTAATTTTTGAAGTGACTGTCTTAACGCCAGTTATGGCAGGGATACCCAGTGCGGCAGCAAATATTCCAACGTGAGATGTCTTTCCTCCTGCCTCGGTGACTAGCCCTTTAACCAGGTTTCTGGGCATCATTATGGTGTCTGTGGGCGTTAGAGAATGGGTCGCGATGATTACAGGTTCATTAATTTCAGAAAGAGATTCCTGAGAGTGGCCTAAAAGGTTTTTCAAAATAGTTTGAACAAGCAGATCAAGGTCGTCTTTTTTACCTTTCAGGTAGTCATCGTTGATGTTATCAAATAATGTTAAAAAATTTCCTAATGTTTCTGTAAGGGTCCACTCTGCATTAGCTTTAAGTTTCCTGATATTTTCAATGGTGTCATTTACCAGAATATCGTCATCTAAAAGCAGGGAGTAGGTGTCCAGAATTACTGCGTATTTATCGGCAATTTTTTCAGCACGCTTCTTTATTTCTGCCATTTGAAATTTGGTTTTTTCAATGGCCTGTCGAAAACGTTCTACTTCCTTTTCTACTTCAAGTTCGCTTATCTGCCGCTTAATGATGCAAAACTTGGTGGAATCAAGTAGATATGCTTTCCCTATTGCAACCCCTGTTGATACTGAAATACCTTTCATGGCAAGTTAAATAAATTTAGCGTCTTCTTCCAGAAGAAGTGAGTAAATTTCATCCGCGTCTTTTAAATTTAAAATCCCATCTCGTAGATTCTGGTTTTTGAAAATTCTTGAAATTCGAGCCAGTGCTTTTAAATGTTGCCCTGTAGAATTAGAAGGGGCTATAACCATACATACAAAATGAACAGGTTTTTGGTCTAGGGCCTCAAAGTCCACCCCATTTAATGAACGGGCAAAAACCGTAACGATTTGAGAAAGCTCATCAGATTTTCCGTGCGGTATAGCAACATTTTCACCGATTCCAGTGCTACCCAGCTTTTCTCTTTCTATTAATGTCTTGAGCAGTGCTTCCTTGTCCTTTACCAGGTCCTGAGTTTTCAGGAAATCTGTTATTTCACGAAGGACCTCTTCTTTATTGGCTCCTTTTAGGTCAGGAATAATGGAGTCCTTTTTTAAAATATCGGCAATTTTCATATTAATTGGGAGAGGAATATATATAAATTTGGTTTAGCTTTGGCTTTGCTCTTTAGACTGTGCACCTTTTTTAATTCTGAGTGCCTGGGCTTTTTCTCTATGTTTTCTTAACTGTTTTTCAATTTTTGTCAGAGCATTGTCCATAGAAGCGTAGAGATCATCGGTTTCTTCCTTACTGTGTACCGTAAAACCCTTGGATTTTACTGTGACTTCAGCAAAATGCCGGTGTTTTTCCACTGAAAGTGCTACGTGAACATCTGTTTCTTCGGCCAACTCGCGGATGGTTTTATCCATTTTATTTTGTAAATGCTCCCGTATTCCATCTGTGATTTCAATATTGCGCCCCGCTACTGTTAATTTCATCGATCTCTCCCAAAAAATATCAACAACATATATGGTTAATGCACGTTAAAAGGTGCATACGTTACTAAAAGGCAGGTGAAATTAAAACAATTTTTTTCTTTTGCTCGCAGGAGGAATATTAAGTTCTTTTCTGTATTTGGTGATTGTTCTTCTAGCTATTTTAGCATTTTTTATCATCAACTCCTGAACCATTTGATCATCCGTTAAGGGATTATTTTCATCCTCCTTGCTAATTATTTCCTTTATCATGTTTTTTACGCGGATGGATGACATTGAATTGCCCATATAGGATTTGATACCGCTATGGAAAAAGAATTTCAGCTCAAAAACACCCTGTGGAGTGTCTATATATTTATTTGTGGTGATTCTGCTAACCGTTGACTCATGCATTTCAATATCTTTTGCCACATCCTTCAGCACCATTGGTTGTAAATAAGATAATCCATCGTCCAGGAAGTCTTTTTGAAGCTTAACGATGCTTTTACCGACTTTGTATATAGTTTGCCTCCTCTGGTCGATACTTTTAATCAGCCATAATGCCGACCTGTATTTATCTTCCAAATATTCTTTGGTTTTCCCTTCTTTTGTGGTTTTAAGCAGGTTGTGGTAATAAGAACTGATCCTGATATTTGGTACCCCTTCATCATTGAGCATTACATCGTACCCCTCGTCTGTTTTGACCACCACCAGGTCTGGAACCACGTAGTCAACACCCTCTGAACTGAATAGCAGGCCTGGTTTTGGGCAAAAACCTTTGATGATTTCCAAGGCTTCTAATATTGAATTTAAATCTACTTTAAGTTCAGAGGCAACTTTCTGCAGGTATCTGTCTTCCAGGCGCTCTAAATAATTTTCAATGAGTGTTTCAACATAAGGATTCTTTTCTGGAAGGGCACGAGCTTGAATCATCAGGCATTCTTGCAGAGATCTTGCGGCAACCCCTATGGGTTCAAATCCCTGTACAATATTTAGAACCTTCAAAACACTTTCTTCATCGGACTGGCTGATGTCAATGATTTCCTGGAGATCGGCGCAAAGGTATCCATCATTTTGGATATTACCTATTATGCAGGACCCTATAAACTTGTCAGTTTCAGTATCTACGCTTAAATCCAATTGCCACATAAGATGATCGACCAACGTGGCTTCTTTTTTGTAGGTCGCCTCAATGGAGGGTTTTTCGGCATAACTTTCTATCGACATGCCTCTGTCTATGTTGTCTTGAAAATAGTTATCCCAGTCTATTTCTTGTTCTTGGGGTGAAGTGTTTTCTGCATCGGGCGTAAACTCTTCCTTCTCTCCTTCCTGTTCTTGGCTGGATTCCTGCTCTGAATCATCTTCAAGCATTTCTTCGAGTACAGGGTTTTCAATTATTTCCTGTCGTACGAGTTGAGCAAGTTCAAGGCGCGCCAATGGTAGAAGCTTGATGGCCTGTTGAAGCATGGGGGTCATGACCAGCTTCTGGCCCAGCTTCAGGTTCAAATTCATTTTCATTTCCATTGCCATATATGTTTTCTCCTGGCTTAAAATGAAAACTGGTCGCCCAGATAAATTTGTTTTACTTTTTCATCCTGAGCAACATCCATCGGTTTACCTGATGCGATGATTTCACCATTGTTGATAATATAAGCTCGATCGGTAATACTCAATGTTTCCCTGACATTGTGATCTGTGATCAGGATTCCAATCCCCTTTTTTTTCAATTGCGAAATTATTGACTGAATATCTGCCACTGCTATTGGGTCAATGCCAGCAAAAGGTTCATCCAGCAGAACATAAACCGGGGATGTTGCCAGAGCTCTGCTGATTTCAACACGCCTGCGTTCACCTCCTGAAAGTGAATAGGCTTTAGAGTCCTTTATATGGAGAATGTTGAGTTCCCTTAGAAGCGCGCGGGCCTTTTTTTTTCGGTCAAAACTGCCAAGCTTCTGGGATTCAAGCACAGCAATGATGTTCTCTTCAACCGTCAACTTTCTGAAAACTGAAGGCTCCTGGGGTAAATAACTCATACCTTTTTTAGCGCGTTGGTGCATAGGAAAATTTGTAACGTCCTCGTCATTTAATAAGACTTTGCCTTCATCAGGCCTGGTTAAACCCACGACCATATAAAAAGTGGTTGTTTTGCCTGCGCCATTAGGTCCCAATAGACCTACAATCTCTCCTTGTTTGACTTCAATGCTTACCTTCTTGACGACTTTTCTTGTCCGGTAAGACTTGGCGAGGTTCTCAGTTTTAAGGCCAGACACTTTTTTATTTCGGGGAGGAAGGTTTGTTATCGGTTAGTTTAGACTTTTTTTTTGCGGGTTTTTTTTCATTATCATCTTTTGGGAATATTTTCATTCGCACTCTTTCATTGACCACGAACCTGTCTTTTTCCAAAAGAAAAATCATCTCCCGCCCTTCAACCATATCATCCCCTTCCCAGGCAGTGGCTTTTGGGGTACCTGTTAAAATGATTTTTTGCAATTTGTCCAGGTAAACGGCCCTGTCGCCGGTTGCACGTTTTAACCCTCTGGTAATAAAGACATTACCAATAGCAACGATCTCATCTGTCTCTTTTTTATCTTCAGAATTGTAGACCTCCATGATGTCAGAAGTGATCTTTAAGTCGCCCTTATAACTCACCACGTTTCCGGAAAATATTATTTTAACTCCGCCTTGCTCAGATCGCATTCTATCGGATGTGACTTCTAAAGGCTCTTTATCCTGGCTGGATTTTTTTGTGTCTTTATCCTCTGATTTTTGAGCTATGGAAGGTACTGTAATTAACCCTAAAGCCAAAATTACGATAATTCCAATAAGGAACTTATTTATTTTCATTTTGTTTAATTTTCTTCAATTACTTTGTTTGGGAGTTATACTTAATCTTTGCCTCAATCCTTCGGCTGGGCCAACAAGCTTAACATTGCCTTCCAAATTTACATCTTCAGTTGAACTCTTGTAGATACCCGAATCGGCGGAAATGGTATATTGCTTGACGCCTCCTTTATGAATGACCATCACTACATTCTGCATTCTCGTTACATCTTGCTGGTTGTTGACCTGAGCCAAATCCGCTCTGAGTTCCCACTCCTTGATACCTTCATTTTCATGAGTGATCTTAAAGTTCTCAATCTCAACATCAACCCCATCTTCCATTACCTTTACTTTTACGTTGCTAATGTCAATTGATGTGTTAAGGCTCTTGAGATAGTAGAACCCTGCCAGACCAACAACGCTTAAGGCAATCAACAGTAAAACTCTCCTTATCGCATTAACCATTTAAATGTTTATTTTATAATACATTAAAAGTTTATGCAAATGGCATACCATAGGGGCAATGATTGCACATGGATATCCTAAAGTAAAGAAAAAACAGGGAGGGTTCGTGGCTCAGGAAAAAAAGTTTTGCAGGAGAACTCACGTTCTGAATCGCTGATAATTTTTATGTCAATTTCTATTCTATCTTCAATATTGAAAATGAAATTCTCTGGGTTTTGTGGAGAACGTAGTTTTTCAGCCCACTCAACGATAGTGATTCCCTGGTTAAATAAGACTTCCTCAAGTCCCAGTGAATAGATTTCCTTCTGATTATCAATACGATATAAATCGATATGATAAATCGGTAACTTTCCTGTGTATTCGTTGATAAGCGTAAATGTCGGACTACGAATATATTCGTTTTTGTCTAACCCGAGACCGTTGCAGATTCCCTGGGTCAGTCGGGTTTTTCCAGCACCAAGGTCTCCAAATAAAAGAATGATATCTCCTGGAATTAATGAGCTACCGAGAGACTTTCCTAGTTGCAGGGTTTCCTCTGGACTATGCGATATCTTTTTCATTTCAGGGTAAAATGCGTTTCAGGGTATCAGGAAGGGACCTTAATAAGTCACCGGCAATCAGGGTGGTTTGGCTTTCAACTTCAGCAAAGTGATCGCCTGCCAAACCATGCATATAGGTCCCAGCAATTGAAGCTTTTGAAGTAGATAAGCCCTGGGAAATTAATCCTGCTATGATTCCTGTTAAAACGTCACCTGATCCACCGGTTGCCATGCCAGCGTTTCCTGTGGGGTTGATAACGACTGATCCATCAGCTAATCCAATTAAGCTTGGCGAACCTTTTAAAACAAGGTTCAAATTATGATCGCTTGAAAACTTTGAGGCTGTTCCAATACGGTTTTTCTGGATTTCCTCAGTTGGAATTCCGGTTAAACGGGACATTTCTTTCGGATGTGGGGTGAGAACCGTTTCAGGTTTTAACGTATTCAGCCATTCTTTATTTAGCGATATTGCATTCAATGCATCGGCATCAAGAACCAGCGGACATAGAACCTGTGGAAGTATGTCGCCCATTAAAGCAACCGTTTCCGGGTTCGTGGAGATTCCGGGTCCTATGGCAACGACTGACTTGTCCTTCATGAGTTCAAGAATGGCTGCTTTTGCCTGCAACGATAAGGTTCCTTCCCGGGTTTCAGGAAGTGGTACGGTCATTACTTCCATAGGTAGTTTTGCACCCTGAGAGGAATCTGGCAGGGCAAGGGTGCATAAACCTGCGCCGGCTCTTAAAACGGCCAGAGAAGTCAAGCCGGCGGCTCCTTCTTTCCCCTTAGATCCGGCCAAAACGAGAACATGACCATAACTCCCTTTATGGGTATTAGGGTTGCGTTCCGGGAAAAAGCATTTGATGTCATCCTCTTCAGACTGATGAATCTGGATATTCTGTTCTTCAACGGCTTTTACCGGAATTCCAATATCTATGAAGCTTACTTCCTTCATTACACTGGCTGAAGGATGGATTAAATGACTTTTTTTCCAACATGCGAGGGCAAGTGTCAGGTCTGACCTGACATGAGGACCCATTAACTGGCCGCTATCAGAATCCACTCCAGAATTTATATCTACCGAGACCACAAACTTTTTATACTGGTTAATTTTATCAATGACATTTTCCATGAAGCCACTGGCTGGTTTATTCAATCCGGTTCCAAACAAAGCATCGATGATTATGTCGCAGTGACGCAGTTTGTGGTCATGGCAGTTCAAGTCATCAGGATTAATTTCATCAAGTTGCACTCCAATGTTGCGTGCGGAATTGGCATTTGTTTCAGCGTCACCTTTCAACTCGGAATACTTTCCAGCCAATAGAACCCTAACTTCAGAACCCAGGTTGAACAAATGCCTGGCTATGACAAAACCATCGCCACCGTTATTCCCCTTGCCGCAAAAGATAAAAACTTTTTTGCCAGATAGACCCGGAATGCGGTTTTGTAATTCACGGACAACTCCGACACCGGCATTTTCCATAAGTGTTATACCGGGAATGCCAAAACCATCAATTGCATGTCGATCAATTGCCTGCATTTGTGCTGCTGTGACAACAGGGAGCAATATGTTTCTCCTTTATCAAGCTTAAAAAATATAATTATATTTTAATTCTATCCACATATAAACTTTTACACAATTAACTCGAAGACCGGTCGTTGTTATATTTCGATAACTTTAATGTTGTTTTTTATATTAAATTGAAGATAAAGATTAAACAAAAATTGTATAAGGGTAGTCTTGGGACTCTTTTAATGCCATTTCTTCGCGTGTGGGGCTGAGGCCGTTGATCACGCTAAACAGGTGAGGGCAGTCATAGCTTGATTTCTCTTCTTTCTCCAGGGAGTTGAAATGATCGGGGTCAGTAAGAAAGTGTGTGTTAAAAAAATAATTGTTTACAAAGTTACCAAGATATACATCCTTCCCTTTTAACTCTGGAAGATAGGATAATTTCTCCTGTAAATTATCGTGGTTGTAGTTAAAAGAAAACCGCACCAGAACGTCATATAAAAAACAAAAATGATATGTATTCATATGCTGCCAACATGCAGTTTTGTTTAACCCAGACATCAATATATTAAGAAGCTCTTTTAGCGCGTGTAAAGAGTTCATTCTTCCAGCGTGGGGGTAGAACTGCAGGAAGTCTTCTATCCAGTATTCTCTGGGTTGGCGTTCAATAAAAGATAGAACTTCATCTTCCTGATCAAGTGCAACTTCAATGAAATGGAGTGGATCAAAGCTGGCATTGTAATCTGAGTCGGTACTGGGAACCAGTTTTCCGGGTGATGAAGTATCATAAATATTGTTTTTGAAGACAAGCATGTAAAAAATAATGGTATTGGTTTATTTCTAAGCTGCTATATTTTACAGTGTTCCTTTAGTGTATTATTACAATTATTATACCTGAATTTTGGGATTCAATTCGACCCTTGTCCTCCTATAAAAATAAATTGAGATCAGTTGCAAAAAATATCTATTGCTTTGAGGCGCAATCCATTTCTGGCGATGTAATTAGACTTTCAGAATATCAGGGGAGAGTTCTTTTAATCGTTAATGTGGCCTCAAAATGTGGGTTTACGTCACAATATTCAGGTTTGCAAAAGCTTTATGAACAATACCGTGACCAGGGCTTGAGTATTCTGGCTTTTCCAAGTAATGATTTTGCGGCACAGGAACCGGGTGTCGATGAAGAAATTAAGGCTTTTTGTATGAATAAATACAAGGTGTCTTTCGACCTGTTCAGTAAGGTGTCTGTTCTGGGCCCCCAAAAGATTGACCTTTATCAATATTTATATGATTGTGATTTAAAGCATCAAGGCTCAGGTGGGTATCAATCAACTATTTTTGGATGGGTAAAATGGATTTTATACAGGTTGAAAGGAAAATGGGTGCCAGAAAGAAATGAAGCGCAATGGAATTTCCATAAATTTTTAATTGGAAGGGATGGTGCCCCCGTGGCCAGCTTTTTGAGTGAGGTTTCTCCAGATTCCAAATTACTCACACTTAAGCTGGAAGACGAATTAAGGAAATAGTATTTATTGCTGATAAAAGTCAGGTTAATGGGCGTATGGAGGGTTAGGACTTATCTTGAGCTTAATCTCTTCCTCGGTAGGAATTAATCTGTTAATCACCCCAAATAAGCATGGGTCGGTAAGTTTCAGGCTTTTTTTTTCTTCGGGAGACATGTTGTTGAAACGATCAGGGGCCATTAAAAACGCAGTGCCAAAAAAATAATTTTCGAGAAATTGGTCGAAATCTATCCCTTCACCATGAAGTTCAGGGAATAACTCTATTCGTTGTGCTGTCTCAGAGTAGCTATAATCCTCAAAAGTGCCATGCAGACTGTCAAAAAGATATGTCATATGATACGCGTTCATGCCATACCAGTTATATTTATCAACCAGTCCTTCCAGGAGTGACCGGGAAAATGTGTTGACGTGTAAAATGGATCCAAATTGTGAAACATGAGGGAATAAGGTTTTGAAACGTTCGCGACTTTCGAGTTGAGGGAGTTTTTGCAGCCCGTAAAATATTTCCCGGTCAGTGGTGAGTGATTTGAAAATAAATTCACGCGGATTCAGTTTGTGCTGAACATCATTTTCGGGGTGATTGGATTGAGTGGTCGCGTAGATATTTTTTTTGAATACGAGCATAACAGGCCTTAAAAAAAGCTAGTAAAGCAATTCCATACAGGTTTGTCACGAAAAATCAGTTTTGGGGTTTTTTTATGAATGATGATAAAGATTCTCTATGGAAAGAGCTTGGTAACTCTCTTTCAGGTATTGAACTGGATATTTTTTGGAAGATGATTGGCCAGTTCCGCAAAGGACCTTCCAAGGTAGAAAACTGGAGCACAATAATGACTCCGGATTCCAAGAGTCTACTGGATTTTTCCAGCCTCCCATCTCCTGATAACAATCAGACCGCTAGTCATTTATCTAAGCTTGTAGTTGGCAAGCTTAATGGCGGATTGGGGACCAGCATGGGCTGTGTGGGGCCAAAGTCACTGATTGAGGTAAGGAAAAATAAAACATTTTTAGATCTGATCGTGGAACAAATTGATTGTCTGAATCATGAATGGAATCAAAACATTCCTCTGCTGTTGATGAACAGTTTTTACACGCATGAAAAAACCCGGGAACATTTGACATCTCTAAACGTTTCTTCAGAAATAATCGGTTTTCAACAGAATAAATTTCCTCGCTTGCATTCAGATAGTTTGAGTCCGCTTGCTGAGAACATATTTGGAGATCAGGCCTATTATCCGCCCGGACATGGTGATTTTTATAATTGTGTTTTGCAGCAGGGCATTCTGCAAAAGCTGATAAATGATGGCAAGGAAATTCTCTTTATTTCAAATGCAGACAACCTCGGGGCCGTGGTGGATCCTGTTATCCTCAATTATATGTTAGAAAAAAATACCCCTTTCCTGATTGAAATGACTGCCAAAACTCCAGCAGATGTTAAGGGAGGAACTCTTTATCAGCAGGGTGGCAAACTTAAATTGTTGGAGATCGCCCGGGTTCCTGATGACAAGGTTGATGAATTTTGTGACCAGAGTAAGTTCAAGGTTTTTAATACAAATAACATCTGGATAAACCTGGTGGCATTGAGCGAAAGGCTGGACGAGGGGCCGCTGGATTTGAGCGTTCTGGTTAACAGGAAAAATGTTGATGGTGTACCTGTTATACAGCTTGAAACTGCTATAGGATCTGCTTTGGAATGTTTTGAAGGTTCCGTGGGTCTCGTGGTTTCCCGTGAACGTTTTTTACCGGTAAAAAAGACAGATGATTTATTGTTGGTTCAATCTAATCTTTTTGGTTTGAATAATGGCAGGCTGGTTAGGAACTCTCAAAGGAAGTCCGCTTCATTGCCTTTGGTTGAATTAGGTGACAAGTTGCAGAAATTAGAAAACTTTCAAAACTGTTTTCCCGTTATCCCTGACCTGATTGAATTAGAGGAGTTGAAGATTGATGGCAGCGTACGATTTAAAGGAACATCTTCTCTAAAGGGTAAGGTTCATTTAAAGGGTATGAGGGAGGAGTTGATAATTTCTGAAGGCGAGCATTTAGCCAATGAAAGTCGCCAGGACTGACTGGAAAACATCCCGGGAATCAGGCTTTATTGTTTGTTTATATAGGATATATTCCTATATTTGCATAAGAACTATTGCCGATCTGTTTTTTTGGTACTATATTGGGTGTGATTATATATTATTGTATTTAAATGGTTTATTGCGGATTTGGGAAATAAAGATTGACATGGTTTAAAGCATAAGTATACTTCTGATGAAAACCGGCAGTCGATCTTCATTGAGTAGAATTTGTCCTACTTTTCGGGTTTTCTGGCGGTTCCAAATGTTCTTTGAAAATTATTTTTGTTCTAAATCGGGAGGGGGCTGGTTCCTTAAGGAATTTGCCTCATTTAGAATATTTAGTAGGTAAACGTTTGTTAACTAGGGTAAGGGAGGATTTACAATGAAGAAACTCGCTATGGTTTTAATTGTTACTGTTGCTTCTTTTTGTCTAACAAGTACTGCATTCGCGGCGGACTTAGCACCAGGTCAAACAGCTAAGTGTAATAATGCTAAGTCCATCACACTAGAAAACACTGGTGGTGGGGATATTGATCGTGGTGAAGGAAATGCTTCTATATGGAAGTCTTCAAATTTCACGACAGTACCTATTAGTTTGAGCCCGAATGCGAATAACGGTTTTCCTGGTAACGGCGGCGGAGCTGCAGGCAACGCAAAGGTACATATGTCCAGTAAGCATTCAATGGGAGCTAAAAAAGTAGTACTGTCATCACAACCAGAATTCAGCCGTGGTGACTCTATTGGGGACATCAGTGGCGAAGTTAGAATCACGAATACCGGAACAACCAATCTCAGCGTAAGCTGTGGTTAATTCCTGACAGTTTTAAGGTTAAAGCCGGCCTGATTTTTCAGGTCGGCTTTTTTTATGCTTTCCAGTTCTCAATAATATAGAAGAATTCCACTTGCAAGCGCCAGTCTGTAAATGATAAATGGCATGAGCCCAGCTCTTGCAACAACTTTTAGAAGAAGTTTAATCGCCAACAACCCTACTATAAAGCTTATACCCATTCCGGTTGCCAGATGTATATGGGAATAGGTCTGTTCTGAGTTCGGGTTCATACTGAATTGCATCAATTTGTGCATTCCTGCCGCGAAAATTATAGGTGTGCCCAATAAGAAAGAAAACCGGGTTGCTGAAGTGTGTGAAAGATTGGTGAAAAGACCAGCAACAATTGTGATTCCGGATCGTGACGTTCCTGGAAACAGGGCGACAGCCTGAGCACATCCAATAAACATTATTTGTCGCAAACCTAATTGGTTCAGTTCAGTATTAGATTTTGAGTTACTCGTGCCATATCGGTCTGCTATCAGAAATATTATTGACCAGAATAAAAGATTGAATCCAACAAAAGTGGGGCTTCTTAGGTTAGCTTCAATCCATTCCGCCCCAAACAATCCTGCAAGTCCCGCTGGAATCGATGCAAGGATAATACAACGTGCCAGGTGGTGGGTTTCCGGAGAGCCTGTGGGGTCAAACAGTCCCTTCATAAGATCAGTCAGGTCTTTACGAAAGTAGACGATAATTGCCAGAAGAGTGCCCAAATGCAAAATTGCATCAAGAGCCAGCCCCTGGTCAGCAAAGTTAAATATTATGGGTGTTAAAATCAGGTGGCCTGAACTCGAAATTGGCAGGAACTCAGTAAGTCCTTGAATAATGCTTAACAAAGTTATCTGGAAAAATTCCATTCGTTTATTTGGAGAATTGTTGCTGGCCGGAATACCAGTCGGGAGCGGGCACTGTCATTAAATCGCAAGTGTTGAATTTTCCTAAAAACCAGTACCCTCAAAACTTAAGATCAAGTTTTGGAAGAAACTTTCAATTTTAAAAAACAACATATTTTTAAACATCCAGAGAGATACTACTCCCTGTAAAAGGCCTGAATCAAGCAAAAAGAAATATTGGCTAACCCATGTGAGCAAAGTGTTATTTTAACGAGTCCTTTAGGTTTGCCGGGTTTTATAAATTATGCTATCTTACGCGGGCATCAGCCGGATTCCCCCGGAAGATAATGGGTTGCCTCCTCACAATTCCAGATTGAACAAGAATTCTTTATGCCTTTTTTGAGGCACCTTTATTTTTCTTTTTCTGGCTATAAGTGATTGTGAAATGATTTGTAGCATTTGCCTGACGAATATTTATGAGAGAATTTTCCAGAATTGAGCGCCTTCCTCCTTATGTTTTAGGGATCGTCAATGAGCTGAAATATGAGGCCCGCCGACGCGGAGAAGATATTATTGACTTTGGTTTGGGGAACCCCGATATGGCAACCCCAAAGCATATAGTGGATAAATTACTGGAATCATCGCAGAAGGAAGCGAATCATAGATATTCAGTTTCCAAGGGCATATATAAATTACGCCTTGCTATCACAGACTGGTACAAGCGCAATCACGATGTTGACCTGGACCCGCACTCAGAAGCGATTGCTACGATAGGATCAAAAGAAGGCATTGCGCACCTTGCTCTGGCAATCACCTCTCCAGGTGATTCGGTTCTGGTGCCAACCCCCACTTATCCAATACATACTTATGCATTTATTTTAGCAAACGGAGACGTTGTTCATGTCCCTCTCAGCTCTGATATAGATTTTTTTGATGCCTTGTTAGATGCATTCAAGAGGAACTGGCCAAGGCCCAAGGTGATGGTTATAAATTTTCCACATAACCCAACCACTCAGGTAGTAGAAATAGACTTTTTTGAGAAGGTTGTGGACTTTGCCAAAGAACATAACCTGATTGTGATCCACGATTTTGCCTATGGAGATATTGTTTTTGATGGCTATAAGGCTCCCAGTTTTCTTCAGGTGCCCGGAGCTAAAGATGTTGGAATAGAGTTTTTTACCTTGTCAAAAAGTTATAATATGCCTGGGTGGAGGGTAGGTTTTGCAGTGGGAAACTCTGAAATCATTCATGCTCTTGCGCGTATCAAAAGCTATCAGGATTATGGAATGTTTCAACCAATTCAAATTGCGGCTACTGTTGCCTTGAATGGTCCGCGCGATTGTGTGGAGGAAATCAGGGAAACCTACCGAAGTAGACGTGATGTTTTGTGTGAATCATTAAACCGGGTGGGTTGGGA
>WAHY01000012.1:0-2594 GCA_009873635.1 Nitrospinota bacterium | reverse complement strand
AAATTCCTGACCGTTTCAAAAATATGGGATCGCTCGAGTTTTGTAAGAAGCTATTGGAAACGGCTAAAGTCGCCGTTGCGCCGGGAATTGGATTTGGAGAAGGGGGAGACCATTTTGTTCGTTTCTCACTGGTGGAAAATGAGCACAGAATCAGACAGGCAGTTCGTGGAATTGAAAGATTTTTTAAGGGAACCGAGTAGATAATGAAAATAGTTAAAGTAGGAATGATTGGTTTTGGCACCATTGGTACCGGGGTGGCTAAAATCCTTGCTGAAAATAGCGATGTTATCAGTAAAAGGTTGGGTGCCAGTGTGGAACTGGTTAAGGTTGCGGATTTGGATATCACCACAGACCGTGGAGTGGATTTGCCCTCAGGGGTTTTAACCACGTCTGCCGATGAGGTGATCAATCACCCCGAAATTGATGTGTTGATTGAGTTGATTGGCGGGTATGATCCCGCAAGAAAATTTCTTCTCCAGGCTATTGAAAAAGGAAAACATATCGTAACGGCTAACAAGGCATTGTTGGCCAAACACGGTGATGAAATCTTTTCAGCAGTTACTGATAAAGGACTTTCTATAGGATTTGAAGCTTCTATAGGTGGGGCAATTCCGATAATTCGTTCGATTCGGGAGGCATTTGTTGCAAATAATATTCAAACTATAGAAGGTATTGTGAATGGAACTGCGAATTATATTCTCAGCAAAATGTCAGACGAGAATTGTGATTTCAAGACTGCCTTGAAAGAAGCTCAGGAAAAAGGATTTGCAGAAGCAGACCCGACTTTTGATGTTGAAGGTATAGACTCAGCTCATAAGATAGCTGTGCTGACACGTCTTGCTTATGGAACTCCTGTTCCATTTGACGATATTACTGTATCTGGAATTTCTGGTATTACTTCAGAAGACATAGAATGCGCGAGGGAGTTTGGGTACCGAATCAAGCTGCTTGCAATATCCAAATACGATGGTCATGCTATAGATATTCGCGTTCACCCTGCCATGATTCCGGTTACTCATCCAATGGCCTATGTCAATGGTGCGCTAAACGCTATCCGTGTTTGTGATGATATGATGGAAGAAAATGTGTTGATAGGTCATGGTGCTGGTTCCCTGCCTACTGGTAGTGCAGTGGTTGGAGATGTGATTGAAATTTCCAGAAATATAGTTTTAAAGGTAGGAGAAAGACTACCTGCTGGTTCATTTCAGACTAAAGAGGTAAAAACGATACCACTAAAGGATATAAATGAAATTGAGTCTGAGTATTTTCTGCGGTTTAGTGTGTTGGATAATCCGGGTGTGTTGTCAAAAATATCCGGAATACTGGGCAAAAACTCCATCAGTATCGAGTCAATGATACAAAGAGGCAGAGGTGACCGTGGTGAAGGCGTTCCTCTAGTTATGATGTGTCACAAATCCAGTGAAAAAAATATTCAGTCAGCTTTAAAGGAAATAGAAGAATTGGATGTGGTCTGTGGAAAATCTAACTTGATTCGTGTGGAAAAATAATAATGGAATTTAAAGCCTGGTTTCAGTGTATCAATCCAGAGTGTAATACCCGGTATGAACTGAGCGATGTGATTTACCGTTGTAAGAACTGTGGTGAACTTCTTGAGGTTCAGCACGATATGGACTTGCTAAAACAACGATCCTCTGAAAAATGGAAAACTTTATTTGAGAGCAGATACCGGCGTAACGAATGGCCTTATGGTAGTGCTGTTTGGGGCAAGAGGGAATTGGTTTGCCCCAATGTGGAGGATGATAATATTGTATCCACATATGAAGGCGGAACGAATCTATTCTGGGCCGAGCGTCTTGGGAATCAACTAGGCCTTGAAGATCTTTGGGTCAAACAATGTGGTATGGCACATACCGGATCCTTCAAGGATTTAGGTATGACTGTATTGGTCTCCATGGTCAAGCAAATGATTTCTTCCGGAAAAAACATCAAGGCGGTTGCTTGTGCCTCAACCGGGGATACATCTGCGGCGTTGGCTGCCTATTGTGCTCTTGCAGGTATTCCTGCCATTGTATTTTTGCCGAAGGATAAGGTGTCGCTCACGCAACTGATCCAACCCATTACACATGGCGTGCTCACTCTGTCTCTGGATACAGACTTTGACGGATGCATGAAACTTGTTCAGGAAGTATGTCAGAAAAACGATATTTATCTGGCAAACTCCATGAACTCTCTGAGAATTGAAGGACAAAAAACTATAAGCTTTGAGATTATCCAGCAGTTTAACTGGAAAGTACCGGATTTTGTAATAGTGCCTGGAGGGAATTTAGGCAATGTAAGTGCTATCGGTAAAGGCTTCCAGATGTTCTATGATCTCGGCCTGATCGACAGGTTGCCGCGTCTTGTTTGTGCCCAGGCGAAGCAGGCTGACCCTCTTTACCGAAGTTACAAAAACGGATTTAAAACCTTTGAATCCGTTCAGGCAAAAACGACCCTGGCAAGTGCTATTCAGATTGGCGACCCGGTTAGTTATAAAAAAGCTATTCGCGCTCTAAAAGCTTTTGATGGTATTGTCGAAGAAGCGACGGAAAGTGAGTTGGCCAATGCCGCGGGTAGAGCTAATAAAACGGGTTTAC
>WAHY01000011.1:59133-75363 GCA_009873635.1 Nitrospinota bacterium | reverse complement strand
CTGAATTCTAGGTGGCATGGGCTTACCTCTTTGTCGATTTTCTTAGCAGGGTTACAAAAATTGAAAGGAACATTTTAAAAACATAATAAATAGTTTTGTGTCCATGATGCATGGACTCTTTTTCAGGACTTGCATGCATGGTTACCGGAATTTCTTTAACTTTAAATCCACAACGATTCAGCAAAATAATAAAGTCTGCATCTGGGTAGTCCGGAGGGTAATTATCGCTGGCTGCGAAATGGATAGCTTTACCTTTTAGGGCCTGAAAACCTGAAGTGGGATCGGTAACTTTTTGTCTGCATAGAAAAGATGCAATACTGCCAAATAATAACATTCCAGCAGAACGAAGCAGAGATGATTTGTAAGAGTCTTTACTTAAAAACCGGGAACCGATCACGACATCACAGTTTTCTTTTTGAACTTCTTCTATCAGGTCTTTAATGTTTGCTGGATCGTGCTGGCCATCTGAATCCATTTGTACGACGACAGAATAATCATTCTTGACGGCATATAAAAAACCTGTTTGTAATGCTATTCCATATCCTGAGTTAAAGGGTAGGGAAATAACCTCAGCGTTATGTTTGCGAGCTACTTTTTCAGTATTATCAGAAGAACCGTCGTTAATCACTAATATGGGGAACCCTGGATATTGCTTCTTGATGCCATCCAGAACTGCACCTATATTTTTCTCTTCATTATAGGCTGGGATGATGATCAGAGTTTTGGGTGGTTTAACCAAGGGTTCCTGAGACGAAAAAGTTTCCGATATTTCACCCTTTGGGATAAGCGCAGAGTCAACTCCTGGCTCGGGCTGTAATTTGAAAGTCTGGTAACTGAGAGTTTTCATTCAACGGGGATCTTTCAAGCAGATACATTGAAAAATCATTAATGAGTCAGCCAAGTACCTTCGGGATTTTTTGTAAACATTATACAAAATTAGTTCACGAATCAGGGCCAAACCGTTTAATAACCATGGTTCACAGTTATAAAACGGTAATTTATGAAAGAAACTTGACCTTTAATCCGACACCATTTTACATGAAATATAACCCTTTGTAAATATGTGGGTTATGGGGATTTAGGCTGTATGGTTTTTAGATAGAGGCGTTATTATGATTTGACAGTTTGTAGTTTTCGCGAATACGCCCAGATAGTACCCTTAATAATGGCACCAGGGATTCGGGGTTGACTCTTTCCAGTGAGAGGAAACAATCTTTGCTTATAACAGAGACTTTTCTGTTTTCAATAGAGTTTACAGTCGCAGGCCTGGGTTTATCATTGATCAAACCGATTTCATCAAACATTTCATTTTTTACCAGTTTGCGGACTAATGACAGGTTGCCATGTGAATCTTCCTGATATACTCCGATAAGGTCTGAATCGATAATGTATGCGCAGTTACTTTGCTGGCCTTCGCAGGAATATGTAAACACCTTTATAAAAAGTTGTAAGCTCGTGGTCCATGGTTTTCTAATCTCTTCAAGTTGGTATCGCCAAATTGTTACCAACTTTAATTTCATCTCTCAATAATTTGGTACTCTGACGGCAAACGTTGTGCAAGTATCTCCAATAGAGGCGATAGTGATAATGCATCTTTTTCGAATAAATAATGAAGCGTCTTTGGAGTAATGACTGATAAAGTGCAGTATTCAAGAGCAAATGCTGTTGTAGACCGAACTTCCTCGTCAATCAGACCCATCTCACCAAAAATTTCGTTGTCATCTAAAACATCCAGAATTTTCTGCCCACCACGTGTTTTTTCAAGCATTGCAATGGAACCTGACCCAATTATATAAGTCTAATCCTAGGGCTGCCTTCATGAAAGATAACTTCACCATTTTTAAAGTTATCGGTCTCACCTGAAAAAATTACTCATCACTCCTATTCATAATATAATCAATAAACAGGACAAAAGTGGTTGATAATGGACTTTTTTTTAAATGTTTATAAAAAAAGAGATCTTTTACGAGTAAATTAAAATTTATATTTAAAATTTGTTTAGTATGGTAATAGAAAAATACATTCATTGCCCTAATTGTATGAAAATATGCTAATTCTAGGGTCAGGCTTTATTTATGGCTTCAATCAATTGGTTGAGTCTGCCATATTTGGAATTGATGAAGTGTAGAGATAAGCGTGGGAGTTCAAGAAACTCGTTATTTTTTATTTCCAGTTTATGAGGTGGGCTGAGGTGCATGGACCCTTTCAAGATTATGTCCTGAAATTCATGATTTAAATCCTTAACCATATCAGAAGAAAGGGACTTGGTGAGCCTCATAATGGTTAGGTCTCCAATATAACGGAGAGAATGAAAGACTTTATAATAGTTAATAATATGGCCAATAGCCTGTTCTACGGTTAGGGCTTTATATACAAGGTTTATGTCACTTTTGTCCGCGAAACCTTGTTCAACCATCATTGAATTAAAAAAATCCATCCAACAGTCCCAGTAGTTGCCGTCAGTTTGTTCCAATAGGATTATGGGCCTTGGCATGCACTTGCCGGTTTGAAATAAGGTGAGACTTTCAATTCCTTCATCCAGAGTGCCAAGTCCTCCTGGTAGAAGAACTGTAGCAGAAGATTCTTTAATAAATACGAGTTTCCGGGTAAAAAAATACTTGAATTCGATGAGGTGTGGATCATTTTCAATAAACGCATTGGCAGTTTGTTCCATAGGAAGATTGATATTTAGTCCGAAGCTGTTTTCTCTGCCAGCTCCCTTGTTTGCTGCCTCCATAACTCCGCCTCCAGCACCAGTTATGACCTGATAATCATGGACAACCAACTTTTGGGCGAGTTCCAAAGCTAGCTTATAATTTGGGTGAGATTCACTAACTCTTCCGGACCCAAAGATGGCGACCTTGCGTTTGTTGCGATACGGCAAAAAAACTTTAAAAGCCCTGCGTAATTCTGATATTGCCTTGTGGAGCAGCTTATGGTCACCTTCATCCTTATGTTCACTACCTATTAACGCAAGATCGGCAAAAATTTCTTCAAACATTGCTGGTTTGGCATTGGGGCTCATCAATTGAGAAAGCTCGAGAACCAATTCTTCAATGCGTGATTGATTAATATTATTATCTTTTTGATTCATATTCGCTTGTAATAAATGCAATCCTTTCATTGTACATTTTGCAGTAAGGTTCAATAACTTAGATTCTAAAACAAATTTTTGTGGAAGCAAATATTTTCATACCTTGTTAAGAATTGGTACAATCCTCTTTTATGGTGCTAAAAATAACTTTTCCTGCCAGTTCTTATGTGTGGTAGAACAGAAGATATTTATTAGCCTTATAGCAAACAGGTGTTGGCTCAACTAACCAAAGTATGACTTAAACCGGTTTTTGACAAAAAATGTTTTCTATTTGAATTCGGGAGTATTCAGGGAGCTTATAATATGAACGAAAAAGTACTTATTATTTTTATTTTAGGGCTATTAGGGATAGGTTTTGTTTCAGTGCTTTTCATAGCCATACCCTGGTTCTTGAACTATGCTCTACCAAACTGGAAAGCAACTCTCTTGGATAGCGGAATTGTCATGATAGCTGTAGGTCTGTTTGTCTATGGGTTTTACATGAATACCAAAATGCATAAATAAACCAGCCCCTTGCTATGGACGAGAAAAAACTGATACTCATTCTCGCCGGTATTCTGGTTGTTGGTTTTTTTTCTCTCTTTATAGTTATTATTCCCTGGATGAACTGGGCGCGGGCTCCAGATTGGGAAGCAATGGCAATTGATAACCTGTTGATGGGCCTTGTGGGCGCAGCCATAGTTTATGGGATTTATGTTGGATCAAAAACTATGTAAACCCTTCCCAGTCCTGTTATATTTGCTCCTTGTCTTGTATGCCTTGGAGGAGAGAATGGTCAGGCGCAAACTTGACTCTGAATAGGGCTAAACAAAAAAGTGCCAGGCTGATCAGAGTTCCTATCAAACCCAGCAACGCTTCTTTTATATAAAACGTGACAGCGAGATTAAATATCAGTACGCCAAAATAGATTCCTGGACCCAGTAAAGCCTGGGCGGGAAGTTGGTATCGGGGATGGAAAGGAATTTTTTCATCCAACCAGCGTTCTAGAGCTGTAAAGATCGACAGTGTTACCGCAGAAACAAAAACCCAGCCTGCGAAATTAGTAAGGGGAATGTGAAAATATTCTCCTTCCTCTTTGTAATAATAAATCTTTCCGAGAAACCAGCGATCTCCTAAAAATGCTGCCGGATCAATGATAACGTCCAACATCATACATAAAATCGAAGCCGAGGCAATGACCCTGACCGAATGTTTTATGGGCTGAATGTCACCGAGTCTGATATCCCATTTATTTTTTATGAGAGGTGCCCAGAGTAACAGGCTCAAAGTATAGCTGACATAGATCAGAAAAGAGAATGACAGTGAATCCATGAATGGTACGTTACTGATCCACAATTCCTGATCACGGGTGGTTTCAATATAACTATAATATCCAAATGGAAACCCATTTCGGGTTGATGAATATTCTGAAAGAAAAGCTACCAGATAAGCAAGTACTGTGAAACAAAGAGAACGGGCTACTCCCATATTGAGGATGGCTATCGTTAAGTAAAATGCGAGAAATATAAACACATAAGGTCTCAGGATTACTGTGCCCCATAAAAGAGATAGCGTTTCCATGAGATCAGTTTGAGACCGGATTTTCCTTGAACCAGTTCACCGCCTGCTCCAGGGCACTTTCTACCGGATTTTGCGGAAGACCGAGTTCTCGGACTGCTTTTGAAGAATCAAAATACATGAAGTGCTTTGCCATTTTCACTCCTGCTAGTGGAACCGAAGGCGGCTGATGAGTGATAGTGTTGGAAAACCACTCACAGGCCAGCCCTGCTGTGTAAGCAACCCAATAGGGCATTTTTATAGTTGGGGCTTTGAGTCCGGTCAATGTTTCAAGAGCAAGTAGAATTTCTTTCAAGGACATGTTTTTGTTGCCGAGGATATATCGTTCACCAGGTTGCCCTTTCTCTTCTGCGAGAATATGCCCTCGGGCGCAATCGGCAACATCGATGAGGTTGAGTCCTGTATCGATATACGCGGGCATTTTTCGATCAAGAAAATCCAGAATGATTTTTCCAGTTGGAGTGGGTTTTATATCCCGAGGTCCAACAGGAGTGCTCGGGTTAACAATCACTACCGGCAGCCCTCTGCCATAAAGTTCATGGGCAACCTGCTCTGCTTGATACTTTGATAGTTTATAGTCATTGCATAATGTTTCTGTATTCATAGGTTGTTCTTCATTGGCAGGGCTGCCGTCTCTTGACAAACCAATGCAACCAACGGTACTGGTGTAAACAACTTTTTCAACATCGGCTTCTAAAGCGGATTCGAGAATGTTGCGGGTTCCTTGAACATTGATATCGTAGATCATTTTTTTGTCACGGCTCCATAAGCTGTAATACGCCGCCGTGTGGTAGAGGCGCCTGCACCCAACCAGGGCCGTCTTTAATGAATCCCGATCGCGCAGATCTCCATGAAATACCTCGCAATCCAGATCGTCAATATTGCGTGTATCCGTATTTTCCCGGACCAGGAGTTTCAGTTTTCGCCCTTCTTTAAGTAACTCCCGAGCGAGGGCAGAGCCTAGAAATCCGGTAGCACCTGTAAGTAGAGTGGTCATATTTATAATATTGGAATGAAGGGAAACACAGAAGATTTATTGGGTTTAAACCCGCCGCTTATCAGTCGTGTAGAATTACGGTTCTTACAGGAAAACCTTAATGTCAGCCATATTGCCTAATCCCTCAACATAAGTCGTGAAGAGTCTTTGAGTCTCTATTTTCAGGAGGAGATTCATGATGTCTGTTTTGGTTTCATCAAACGGGATCAATACGCTGGGAATAATTTCATCCAGTTTGAGGATGTGATAACCGAATTGACTCTTGACGATTCCGCTGGTTGCGCCTTCATTAAGTTTAACCATGGCGTCAGCAATTTCAGGAATGGTGCTGCTGGGGTGAAGGTCACCCAAAAGTCCTCCTTTTTCACTGGAGGCATCATCTTCTGAAAACTGTTTAGCTAAATCAGGAAAGTTTTCACCAGCCTTGACTTTCTTTAATATTGAATTTATTTTTTCCTCTGCTTCTCGATTTATGATCTTGGTCAATCGGTCAGCTTTTTTCTGGCTGGCTGCATCCTGTGCTTTAGCGGCAGGTTTGATGGTTGCTACATGAATATGTCGCACTCTGTACAGGGCGGGTTTGGTGAATTTAGATTTGTTCTCATCATAATACTTTTTAATGGCTTCATCTTTGACCTTTACTTTTGGCGCGATTTCCCGGCGCATCAACTCATCTTCCAATAAGGTCCGTTTTATTTTTTCTTTCAGGGATGGAATGCTCATATGCTGAAAGGCCAGTGCGGTGATAAATGCCTTGTGGCTGGGAAACTGGTCCTCAATATTTTTAAGCTGCAGATTTATTTTTTTCTCGGTAATCGTGATGCCGAGGATTTTTGCTTTTTGCACTACCAGCTCGCGGGCGACCAGTGACTTGAGCAGTTCGCGGGCTACCCTGAGTTCCTCACTGGGTTTTAATTCCTTTCCCATTCGTTGGGATTGGAAACGAAAAGCGAAGAGTTCCCGTTGAAGAGCCTTGGAGTCTACTGCAACTCCATTGACTTTTGCCACGACCGGTGGAACCCGTTTGCCATTAAGGGTGAAAGGTGAGTCCTTTTCTCTGGCTTGCAGGTTACAGGGTAGTAGTATCAGCAGAAATAAAATGAGAAGGAATTTAAGTTTCATCAGGCATCATCCAGAAATTGACATTGAACTCATTATGCAATTATCACACATTATACCTCATTGATTGAGAATCATGCATTAGTTCAAAAAAGGGTGTAAAGGATTTAGGATAAAAAAAAACCCCCGGCCATCTGGCCGGGGGTTTGTAAGAAAAAACTTAGAATGTTACCTGGAACTGTACATATGCCCAGTCAGAAGAATCAGAACCTACATTTGTACGGATTGCCCTCAATCCTTCTGATGTGGTGTATTGTGAATACCCAATGTTCATGAGGGTATTAGCGTTCAATTTATGTAACAGTATAAGATCTAACTCGTTACCAAGTGAATTAGAAGCCCCAACTGCTTGTCCGCCTCCAGCTTGCTGAGAGTTTGCAGAAATACCCTCAGCTGTATAGAACCAGTGGTAATGTGCTTTCAAAGTCCAGCCTGGAATCGGATTAAGCTTGGTTTTAATAGCATAATCCTGAATACCCAGACCTCTAGTTCCACCAGTAGCACTGTTGAAACCCTGCCCAAGATAAAGATCCATTAATCCTAGGAATTTATGACCGGTATCAAACAATGTATTGAACCCACCATATTCACCACCTCTACCATCTTCATCAGAGGTTCCGGAATAGTAATCATACCAAAGAGTAAGATTAGGTTTCATCGTGACATTGTTGAAGGATTTTCCAACTCTTAAACCAAACATGTAAGCATCACGGTCAACGTCATTAGCAGCAGTTCCTGCTCCAATATTATTATTTGCAACTGCTGTAGCGTCACCCCACTGGCGGTAGTATTCGCCGCGGTAGTCAATACCGTAGAGTTGGCCGGCCTGACGAAAACCAAATGTATGAGTATCATTATCGCGACCCGTACAGTTTGAGGCATTACTAGATGAACTTCCACAACGGTCGCCTAGATAGTTGTAGTAAAGTGACAAATTACCACCTAAGATACCTTGGTAGTTCGCCCATACGAGATGACTGTCGATATCGTTAGAGTCATCAGCATTAGCACCTGTAGGAGCACCATCTTCTGCTGCGATTACCCAAGCATACTTCATTGTTAAGTTGCCTTGTTTATGGGTAAGCATTGTCGCATCATGAGTCTGCTGACCCATGGTCCAAATGGTGTTACCAAACAGTCTCCATCCATCAAGGATGATTTGTTGAGTACCAACTTTCAAATCAACAGGCAAAGTCGCGAAGTTTTTAATGGTGAAATAAGCTTCATTGATACCAACACTGGCATCCTGATTGTTAGCCGTAAAAGAGGTGTTACCATCACCAGCAGGGTGTATGGCTGATCCGCCAGTAGTGCCTGGGTTTTCACCCCAAGTTTTATTACTTTGAATAGAGATAAAAGCAGATACGCTATCGTTGATATCTACATCGGCGTTTAGACGAATTCGTGACTGAACAAAGTCATCCGCTTCTGTGTCTGCATTAAAATCGTGTTGCTCCTGCATTTCGTAGCGAGTCCAGAACTCACCACCCAATTTAATATCCGATGCCTGTGCAATCGTGGTCGCTACAAACAGCGCGGTAACCATGACTGCAATGGCGGTCAACAAATTCTTTTTCATGCTTGTCTCCTCCAAGTTTTGTTTGATGACTAACTACTTCGTTAAACTGTTATATTTCAAGCAATCTTCTAAATTTTGCGTAAATATCCAACTCAAAAATCAATAAAATCCCAGATAAGATACTATAGAAGCAAATAAAAAACAATGACTATTTGGCTTTTTTGCGCATTTTTCTCGCCTCGAAAAACCCCAATATCCGACTGACTATTGGGCTGGCCATTCGTAGGTAGAAAATGTGCTTTGCTTAATGTTCGCTATAACGTTTTGTTCAGTTCTGAGGGTGTAAATCCGGGCTCCATTCCCATTTTTTTGGGAAATTACCCGAGATGCTGCCATAAAACCTTTTTGCTGGCTGGATTCAAAGGCTTTCTCAAAACCCTCCCTGGTCAGTTTCAGCAGGGCCAAACCTGAGCTTTCAACAATAACCAGATCGCTCATAATACCGTCCCCAAGCGTATTGTTCTTCGGTATTACAAGGAATCGTTCTTCGCCTATTTTGACTAATTGCAAGCGTCCCTTAAAGCGTGCCGGGGTTCCGTTATAGATCCCAGTTACTTCTTTTTTTAACCCGACATCAATCAAACGCGGGTCATGACCGTAGTAATCGCTTGATTTTATTATAAGTCTTCCTTTAGGTGAATATACCCTCAAATGATAATTTTTGTCAAGCACTATAGTATCTGCGGTGCCGTTTCCACTCAGATCCTGCTGCGTCAGCCCATAAAGGATGAAATGTTCTCCATATATAGAAGGGGTGTTCAGTTTGCGGCCCTGCCGATATTTCCCCTTTTTAAAGAACACATTCTTAATAGGCCCAATAAACGATTCTCCAAAACCCGGACTTTGCGATACTAAAACGGGTTTTTTGCCCATGGGTCGAAGGATGCGGAAATAAAGATTGACCTTTTTCCATATATATTGAAATTTTTTCCGTTTTGGTTTGATTTCCAGGACAAAGGATTCCAGCTTGTCGCCGACCTGATTGGTGACAAAAATTTCGTCCCGACCATTGCCGTTGATGTCTCCCACATCTACAGCAAGAAAATGATCGATGTTTTTACGGGTTTTGAACTGGGTGATTCTGCTCAAATAACCTTTTTCGTTTTTAAAGACCATAATTCGAAAACGGTCGATGAAAATGAACTCGTTTTTCCCGTCACCGTTTAAATCGCCTACATCAAAGTCCACGATCTCTCTTGCAAACAGGTGTTTACCAATAAATTTGAATGATTCTTTTTCCCTGTCAAATCTGGTTTGCGTTCTTCTTCTTTTCTCTCCTGAGGCATCCGGTGTTGGCAGGTTTTCAGACATGATGTCGGCCTGTTTTTTCAGGGAGCCGTCAACGGCTGAAACCAGTTTGTAGTTCATCGCCATCTTCCCCTTCACACCGCGAATACTGGGGATCAGGATGAAGTCAGTTTTTACTTTGCGATTCAGTTTTTCGAGATTTCTTGATTGAAGAACAGATTTGATGTTGAGTTTATTGTCGATCATCCACAATCCCAGGTCGAATGACGGGACGTCAAACCTCGGATGTTTTTTCAAGCGTGATTCAAGGTTGAAACGCAGGCGATCGGTGTTGACCTTCTTTTTAGATTTGATTTGTGGCGGTGCTACGAGAAAAGAAAGTTTTTGAAACGGACTCCTTACACCATCCCCTTCTTTAGGGAGCACAGTCGGGTCGAGTGCCCGGGCTCTGGAAAAATCTTTTCGTACTTCCAGCACTTCTACCTCGCCGAGGTCCGTCTCCTTGCGACCGACTTTTTTCTTTGTTACAGGATGGAACAATTCCCGTCCATAACGGATGAGTTTTAACCGGTCACCGGGTTCAACCGGCATTCCCTGCTTGAGGTCGAGAGTCAGACCCGAACCCTCAACTGCTATGACATATCCTTCCAGGGGAGGGAACAGGGTCTCAATCTGGCTGACCATCCGGTCCAGGGACGCACTCGATTGAGCCAGGGCCTTTACGGGTACGATCAGTGCTAAGGCAACGACTAGGCTAACTTGCATTATGCATGACATTGCGAGGAGTGAATACCGACGACGCAATCCAGATAGACTGGATCGCCACGCTCCTTGTAGCCGCTCGCGATGACGAATAGAGAGGTTTTTCATATTCATTATTTATTCGAGAAGTTGGACAGCTACTTCCTGGCCTTGTTGGATCTCTGAGGATTCCAGAGGAAAAATCAGCAAGCCGTTAGCATTAGCGGCAGATTTTAGAATTCCTGAACCCTGTTCTCCTGCCGGGGTGACGGTGTACTCACCATCTGCCCAGGACACCATGGAGCTTAGGAAATGAAGGCGGCCGGGTTTCTTGTTGATGGTCCGTGTCAGCTTGGCTTGTACCGTCTTGTGAGTCAGGTCGGCACAGCCCTGCACTTTTCTCAGGGAAGGGCGCACAAACTGTTCGAAAGAAACGAAGGAGGATACAGGGTTTCCTGGCAAACCAAAAATAGGAGTCTCACCTATCCTGCCGAATGCCAGGGGTTTGCCGGGTTTCATGGCCACTTTCCAGAACAGCATTTCCTGACCCATTTTCTGCAAGCTGGCCTTGACGAGGTCATAGTCCCCGACCGACACTCCCCCTGAGGAAACCACAATATCTGCTTTTAAGGCCCAGGTGAATTTTTCCATCAGGTCTTTTTCTGTGTCTTTGGCGATACCAAGATAAAAGGGAATACCGCCTGCAGATTTGATTTGAGCCGCCAGCATATGACCGTTGCTGTTGAAAATCTGCGGACCTTCGGGAGTTTCATCCAGTTCCATGATCTCATCACCGGTGGATAAAATTGCCACAGTAGGCCGTTGGCTGACCGCAATTTGTGAACGGCCCACCACTGCCATCATGCCGATATGAGCTGGATTCAGGGTGATTCCTTTTTTGAGGACCGTTTCACCGACCTTTACATCTTCACCGGCTTTACGGATATTTTCCTGGTCATCAGCTTTATCCATGCAGAGAATAAAGTCGCCATCTTTTTCCGTATCTTCCTGCATGAGCACTGCATTGGCCCCCGGGGGAACAGGTGCTCCTGTCATGATGCGCATGGCCTGACCTGGCTTTAATGTTCCTTTAGCAGAATAACCAGCAGCAATCTCTTCCACTACTTCAAGCTTTATAGGAGATTCAGGAGTGGCCGTCACAATATCTTGTGCTATTAATGCGTAACCATCCATGGCCGAGTTATCGAGTGGCGGATTGTTAACTCTAGAAATGATATCTTCTGCTAATACTCTGCCTAGAGCTTGATCAAGAGAAACCTTTTCGACCCCCTTGACTTTGATTTTTGAAAGAATTTGGTCTCGTGCTTCTTGGACTTGAATCATGCTCATAATGTTTCCTTCTTTTGATACACGACTAATCTTAAGTTCCTCTTCTCGTAATCTTCTGTTGTGTTGATGTTCATAAACTTCGATCGGTCCACTTCGTTGATCTTTAATTTTTTAAATGGGAGTGCCTCAATAGAAGCAGACCCAGCAATAATTCTAGACAAGGACAGCTCCCGTCTTGACATGGCTTCAAAAAGAGGAACGATGAATTTTGGTTCGTAAATGGCGCACATTGGCTCATAACCGAAGCTGCCTTTTTGAACATAGCATGTACCATATTTTAATGGATCTCGGTTTTGTAAGATTGCCTCAAAATCCTCTTCTTTTAAAAAGGGCATGTCGCATGCGGTTATCATCCATGCCTTATTTGGAAATTGTCCCATCAGAGTTGCCAGTCCTCCAACGGGTCCGAGTCCAATATGATCATCATTAACCCGTTCTACATTTGCTATCTGGCCTAAAGAACCCATATCAAGATCGGCGCGTGAGGAAAGAAATACTTTATTGCAAAATTTGCTCAAAAGTTTGACCGCCTTTTCTGTCCCCGATACACCATCATAGGTGAGCGAAAACTTTGGCTTTCCCATCCGCTTGCTATCACCTCCTACAAAAACAGCTCCAAAAAGTTCGCTGGCACATCTTTTGAAATGGTCGCGGACAAATTGGTAGATAGGCTCGATTTCATCTCGATGAAAACGCGGGACGTCGGGCAGGTCACTACTGGTTAGCCCTTGGTGAATGACGGCCTTAATACCCGGGGTTTCGGAAGGAATAGGAAAATGTCCCTTTTGATCGAGAAAAACGATCTTATCAAAAGGTGATTGTTTGTACCCTTCAATAAGGATACAGTCACATTGTTCCAAAGCATGAGTGATCGAACGTTTTTTAAAGGCATTATCGGCAACGATGGCAAAATGTTTGGGATCATTAATAGTAATGATGCCAGCTCCAGCCTGTTTTGCCCGGGCTGTGTCTTTGCCGTCTCGGTCAATTGAAAAACGATGTGCGTCATGCTTGTAATAGCCTACACGGATATCTTCTTCGGAAAACCGCTTAACCAAACGCTCCAGTAAAGTGGTTTTTCCAACCCCTGAAAACCCGGCAAAGCATAAAAAGGGTGTTTTGAATTGTTCCCAGTAAACATCCATAATAAGCACGCAACCTTCTATAATAAAAGCCGAACAATTATGTATAGGTATTCGGCAGTTAAGTCATTAAAAATATGAGTATTAGGTTATTATTTCGCAGCCAGTATTGCCTGTCAACCCCTATTATTGGTAAGAAAATATAGAAGCAAAATTTTGGTATTATCTTTAGATGATTTAGAAATAAGGTTTATGAGGTAGAGAAAAATTTTATCTATAATCAACAAGCTTCAGCTAAGCTGATTAATACCGTTAAGTCTGTTGGGACGGTAATTTTGTACTAATTAAGGAACTATTGGATTGTGATTAAGTTCGTTACAAACTGGATCATTTTATTTATGTTCTTCTTTGTTTCAGTCCATGCGCTAGAGGCTGAAGTAGAGGTGGAAACCATTGAAGCTGAAATTAGCACAGCTCCAGATGTGCCTACATTTATTTCAAGAACGATGCCTGAAATAGTTGAGGTCCATTTTGAGGCGAGAGAAATTGTCAGACCCCTGGCGGATGGTAAAAACTACAAATTCTGGAGCTTTAATGGGACTGTTCCAGGCCCAATGGTTCGGGTGCGTTTGGGCGATACGGTTGAGTTTCATTTGTCCAATCATATCTCCAGTCAGTTCCCCCACAATATTGATATTCATGCTGTGAACGGTCCGGGTGGGGGCGCTTCGGTAAGCCTTGTTGCTCCAGGGGAAGAAAGAGTTTTCCGCTTTAAGACATTATATCCTGGGTTGTATATCTATCATTGCGCATCTCCAATTCCTAGTATTCCTGCACATATAGCCAATGGCATGTATGGCCTGCTTCTGGTAGAACCCAAACATGGTTTCCCCCGAGTTGATCATGAGTTTTATATTGTAGAGAGTGAATTTTATACAAAAGTTTCAGATGACGAGGAACTACAGGAACCAAAAGTAGAGCTGGAACAAGAAGAGCCAAATATAGCGAAAGAAGAAAAAATAACAGTTTTGCAAGAAATCCCATCCGAACCTTCTATTGAGAAAGAAGCCGTCGAAGAAGAAAAAAGCTTTATGGATATAATATTCGGGGATTCTTCTGAACCTCAGAACCCTGAAAAAGATAATGTTCAGGAGACCAGTACGAAGTCACTTGAAGACACAGCCTCGATTGAGCCGGATACAGCGCCCAAACATGAAGAACAGGTGTTACTGGAACTTTCTCTTGAAAAAGGGTTGAAAGAGCAACCTGATTACGTGGTGTTTAATGGAAGTAAGGGGGCATTGCTGGGTGAAAACGCGCTGAGGGTGAATGTGGGTGATAAGGTGAGAATCTATTTCGGCAACATTGGGCCTAATGGAATTTCTTCGTTTCATATAAACGGAGAAATTTTTGACCAGGTCTATCTTGAGGGGTCGGCAAATGGAATTACTAATCGGAGTGTTCAGACAACGATGGTGCCTTCAGCGGGGGCAACAATTGTTGAGTTTACTATTGATGTTCCTGGTGATTACCTTCTTGTCGACCATAGCATATTCAGGATAGAAAAAGGGGCCATAGGCCTTATAACCGCAGTTGGTGGTGACGATCCTGAGATATTTGAATCCCTAAAGTAATATGTTGTAACTCAATCACTTTTTCTGTATTGAGATTTTTTCTGCCGACCTTTTATGATAAGTAGATAGTTGTTCTTGTCCCAACTCGTTATATATTTTCTCCAAAAATTGATATGCCTGTTTTAGGTCGGGGTTAAATAGGAGACTCTGCTTAAACTCGTCAATTGCTTTAACATTTCTACCTTGACGTTGATAAATGACTCTGAGTCAGCAATATGGAAGGGCCAGCTCCGATAATAGGTAATTGAAAACTAGAAATGCTGACTTAAGGCTTATGACATTTATTGAGACTTTTCCTGCAACCTGCTAGAATGCACGTTTTAAAAACCATCTTGATAGAATCCTACTTTTCCGGTGATGAAAAAATAATTGCCGGGAAATAAATCCATTCGATTTATTTATTATCTTTTTTGGGAGGTTTCATGAACTTTTTTGTTAAAGGAATTGCTGCAGGGTTGATGGGAGTCTTAATGACTGGTACTGCGGCCCAGTCTAATGAAGTTGCAGTGATCGAAACAACACTTGGAAGTATAGAGCTTGAATTCTTAGATGATGTGGCTCCGGGGCATGTTAAAAATTTTAAGGATTTGGCGAACAAAGGTTTTTACGATGGAACGACCTTTCATCGAGTGATTCCCGGATTTATGATTCAAGGCGGTGACCCTAACAGCAAGAGCGAAGATCGTTCTATGCATGG
The DNA here is from genome assembly GCA_009873635.1 of Nitrospinota bacterium. Classification (NCBI taxonomy): domain Bacteria; kingdom Pseudomonadati; phylum Nitrospinota; species Nitrospinota bacterium. The sequence continues at coordinate 60,265 of WAHY01000011.1, read as the reverse complement.
TATGGGTGGTCCGGGTTATACGATCAAAGCGGAATTCAACAGCACCCCACATGACCGAGGAATTCTTTCAATGGCAAGGTCACAAGACCCCAATAGTGCCGGTTCGCAGTTTTTCATTGTTGTTAAAGACTCACATTTTCTGGACAATCAATATACCGCTTTCGGGAAAGTGATTAAAGGAATGGATACGGTTGATAAAATTGTCAACGTTTCACGTGATCCCCGGGACAACCCTGACGAAAGGGTGGAAATGAAGTCCGTTAAAATTGTTAACCGTTAGTGAACCCCTTTCCTTACTTAGGCGTAAAGTGAATATGGAGAACGAATTTAAAATCGATGTTTATGAAATCATGGGCACCTCGACTCCGGCGGGAAGAACGTCGGAGGAAGGGGAGCCTGCGGGGGATACGATCAAAAGCCTCATTCTTGACAACTGGGACAAGTATGAAAAAATCTCAGTGTACTTCGAAGGTGTTGTACAAATGACCCGGCCTTTTGTTGACGAGGCGTTTGCCAAGCTACTTGAAACCTACACGCTTGATGAGTTCAACCAGAAGCTTTATTTTCCGGACTCTAATGATCGAATTGTTAAAAGCCTGAATGACGCGATTAAACTCAGATTAAAAATTATCCGGACCCAGGAAGAGAGGCGTAGCGAGGGCTCATAAGGGTTGTTTCTGAGTTTATTTTTTCGGTGTTTTTGCCACTTCTTCAATAAATGGATCCAGAAATTCCGGAATAGCGCTGGCATCTCTTACCGTAAAAACTCGATTGGTGGCAGTCATCGGCTCGTCTACCAGAACTGCTTTGGATTCTTCCAGTACTGCTATGGCTTTTTTGTTGCCTGGCTCGGTCGTGACTTCCAGGCTTTGCAGTAGACCGGCCTTGCCCATACACGGAACGGCGTTACCTATGCCTGCAACCACCATGTTGGAACGGTGGCGGTCGTTAATCAATAGTCGCAATAGTTCATCTTTCCATAGATAAGAACGCGCTCCATTTCCCCCTATGATAATAACCCCATGAAAAACCCCTTTGATCTGGCGTACACCTTTTCCCGCTGAAACATAACTGTCACCGGTTATACCTTCTATAGCATCAACAATCAGGACATTTGGGGTGACTCTGCCAC
>WAHY01000011.1:25390-59035 GCA_009873635.1 Nitrospinota bacterium | reverse complement strand
CCCCTATGATAATAACCCCATGAAAAACCCCTTTGATCTGGCGTACACCTTTTCCCGCTGAAACATAACTGTCACCGGTTATACCTTCTATAGCATCAACAATCAGGACATTTGGGGTGACTCTGCCACCTTTCATTCCTACGGCGTCCTTCAGTTTATTGGAAGCTATTAAAACATTGGCTCCCTCCTCATTCATGGATGCGAGAACAGGTTCGAGTTCGCTCTCCATATAGTAGTCTTTGGGAATTACGATCAATATATTTTTGCCATCAAGCCTTTTCATAAACTGTATTCCTTAAAATATAAAAGCCCGATACCCATTAATGATTCAAAGGAATGGATATTAGGCCGTTTTTTGAATCTTGAGACTCCAAGTCTAGCATAAAGCGATACAGGAAAAACTCGTTTTTTACCAGTATGCGTTGCGCATGCTTGGCCAGAAAGTTTTTTAAAATGCCTTTCTCTCCTGTTGAAAACGCTGAGTTTTTGCCGAAAACAAAATTATGATTAAACAGAATATGGGTGATTCCCATCGACTTCAAACGGATGATAATATTCTCTGCATAGACCTCTTCGTCAATGATTTTTCTTAATGTATGGGCTTCAAAAAAAGTATCGCTGAAAAATGGCCGATCCATCAGATAACCCAGATTCCTCATATAAACCAGCAATACCTTGCCTTTTTCTCCTATCAAATGATTTGCGACAGAGTACGCAGGATAAGCATTGATTTGTCTTATCAAAAACTGGTCCCGGTTTTCCTTGTTGAACAAATATGAAAGCGGTTTGATACGTACCCATTCTTTCAAAATTGTTGAAGTGTTGAACAACAGGCCAAAAGTCAGGATTAAAGATAAGAAAACAGTTTCTTTTTTTCCAACTGAGTCGCCATAATTTTTAAATCCTTTCTCCAGGCCGGTGACCAACAGGACTGATAGGAAAGCAAATGCCGGGGCAAGTAAACGGATGTATTGTGTCTGGATGAACCAGAAAACCATTAGAACCAGAAAAAAAGAAAGCATTGGCAAAGACTGGCGGCGTAAACAAAGCAGGGTTGGAAGCAGTAATAAATAGAGAACTCCTATTTGCCCATCGAATTTGAGAGAATGGGGCTCGCTGAAAAAGGTAAGATTGATAGGTAGAAGTAGAAAATCAAGAATGCTGTGTCCCATTCCAAATGAAGAATAATATTGAAACTGTTGCTGAGAGCGAGTTATATCCCAATTCATTCCATTTTCCCCGCCTAAAAATGTCATGAAGTAGGGGGCTAATGGATTACCTGTAAAATAATAGTTTCTTGCCAGCCAGGGCAAAAGCAGTATCAAGGAAACAATCACCAGAGTCAGGCATTGGCTCACAACTTTCCCTGTATTATTACTTCGCCGACCAAGAGTGGCTATCCCAAGAAACGCCAGGGGTAAAATGATGACCGTTGTCAGTTTTGTTGCTACAGCTGCACCGGCAAACAGGCACATTAATAAAAACCAGTTGCTTTGTTTTCGGGAACACCCATTTTCCCAGGCATAGAAAGCCAGGAAAACGTAGGTGGCTGCCTGCAAATCAACATACGCAGCCGAAGCTATATTGAAAAAAGTTGGAGTCGAAATATATAACAGTGGGGCCAGCAACGCATAGTTTGCCGATCCTGTTTGCCTGTAGTACTGGTGCAAAGCGATTAAAAGCAGGAGAGCAATACCCAGCCCAGTTAGTTGGGCTAATTGCTCTGTTCCCAAAGCTAAGGCAAAAAGATATAGCATTTCCATTTGCTGTGGGAAGAAAGAGTAAATGTTATTGGGAAGGTTTGTGACCCCACCTGCTTCAAGATATGCCTTGGGAACTGCAAGATGATAAACCAGGGCATCTGTAGAAAATGCCGGAGCCATTGCCAGGCTCAATAAAAAGAAAATGATAATTCCTAAAATAATCTGGATAAAAGTTTTTAACGGGGACAAAGAAAAAATTATTGCTAACTTTTCCCTGGTGCCTCCAATCCATTGGCGGGGGTTGTTCAGGGAGCTTGCTCCTGATGAGAGAAGGGCGGCCAGCAAGACCCAGCATGTTGTCGATGAAATTTGTCCGATGAATGTCAATCCTGTCACCATCAGCGAAACAAGGACTGAGCCCAAAGCAGAAGAAAATACAAATCCCTCGGCCGAGCTGGCAAAATTCAGGTGCCATATTTTTCTGGTGACGACTCTCCCGGCGCTTAGAAAAGCCAGCATGACTAAAAGGAAAAGAAAGAGATCCATTATTAATAAATGAATTCAGAGTTAAGTTTTTAAGGGGGGGAGGACGGTATGATTTGTTTCAGGTGTGAACCTCCAGGACTCTGGCGATTTAGCAGCAACCAGCTTTTGTTGTCTCAGAAAACAATGAAAATTCATCCAGTGCTTCCTGATAATCATCAAACCAGCAGGCTTTGGGGTTTCTGTAAAAAGCCATGAAGCGGGCATTGTTATCCTTATCTGCCGACCGTGCATATTTGAAGAAAATCTGCTCTTCTGTCATTCCAACCACTTCAATTTTTCCTGATTCATGTGACATGACCAGGCGGGCACGTTTAGCCAGACCAGAACATAAGGTACGAGATTTTTCAAATATTTCATAGCCACGTTCAACGGGCACCGAATAGGTTTCGTTGCCAAGTGTAGGGCGACATAAAAAGACATAATAGGGCGGAACACCAATAAAAGAAAGTTTGGAAAACAGGTCCGCAAGCACTTCAGAATCATCGTTGACTCCCTTTACCAGGGGAGTCTGGTTCACCAGAGAAACTCCTGACTTCATTAACAGGTTCAACCCTTCAATGGCTTCGGGTGTTAGTTCCCTGGGGTGGTTGAAATGGGCCATCACATAGATTTTTTTGTCATTGGTGCTATAGGTTCTGAACATTTCCAGCAAAGAGGGGTCGTTCAATATCCTGAAAGGGTTGAATGCCGGAACCTTGGTGCCAATGCGGATGATCTTGACGTGGTCAATTTCGCGAAGTTGCTTGATGATGGGTTCCAGTTTGCTGGTAGACAAGATCAGGGGATCGCCACCCGTTAAAAGTACATTGTTGATTTCCTTGTTGTTTTTGATGTATTCCAACCCTTCGGAAATATCTTTGGTCACCTCATCATTTTCATTCATAAACAAACGTTTACGAAAACAAAAACGGCAATAGGCGGCACATACTTCATTGACCAAAAGAAGAGCTGTAGAAGTGTACTTGTGTTCCAGACCACGAACTTTGGTGTACTTTTCCTCGTTCGAGGCATCAAGCTCACCCCACTCATTAAGTTCCTGGATATCCGGCATAATGATCCGTTTGATAGGATCATCAGGGTCATCCCAGTTGATCAGGGATTGATAATAATCATTGGTCCGAAATACAAACTTATCATTTACTTTTTGCAGTTCCCTCTTTTCAGATTCAGACAATTGGGGAATCTGGTCCAGCTTGGTCAAATATTTAGGTTTTTTCTTATCTGGATTGAGGTGTTTAAATAATACATTCATCAGTCACCTCCAGTTGTAACAATTAATATTCTTAAATTACTGATTTTCTTGACGTTTTTTATAGTCTAAACACTCTGTTCCACCTCATCCGGCACAATTTATCCCCATTCTTAACAACCTTGAAAAGAAGAGGGGATGCTTACGCTAGTGGGATGGTTTTTGAATACCTTTAAATTCAATGCCTTCTGGATCTATTGAAGAGAAAGATCTTTTTTTGAGGCCCCAAATTAGCTCACCGCAACAAATCCAGGTTCCAGAAACCCAAGGCTCCTGAAATCCTGAAACTCCAATTTGGATTCATCTATAACTTTGGATCATACTTGATTCAGCCGGAGCTATCAAGGGAAATTGCCTTTAAGGATAGGGCAAAGGCGTTTAAAAAACCATTAAACTTATTTCCTTTCAATTGGTTAGCCTTTTGGTAGAAAAAATAATAGTCGTCCGGTATTTGGCTTGAGACTGGAGGAAAAGGTTTGTGATTTCGGCAGATTTCAGGGTTGATTTCTTGCAATTTTCAAGAGGAATTTTCTGTTGACAGGGTATTGGAATGGACTATAATGCGTTGCTCATTTTTTCAAAATCAAAGCTTAATGAGGTAATCGATTGGTAAGGGCTTAAATGTTTGATTTTTTATTTTATTAAGTGTTTGAGCTTTGGATGCCAATGCGTAATATTCGTCAGTTTAAAGGTTGGAGTGATAATTTTTGGTTAAATTCACTATAAAGAGAGGAGATTGTTAGATGAAAAAGGCGTTAATACTGAGTGTGATGGTTATTTTCAGCTTGTTTGCTGTCAGTTCTGCCTTCGCCGGCGGTCAATGTCCACAACCGCGGAAAACGAAAGCGGCTCCTGGTAGCGTAGCCAAGAAAGATAAAACAGCAAAAGCTGATGCGGCCAATGGTAAAAAACTCTACCATAAAACCGCTAAACCAATGGCTTGTAAAATGTGTCATGGTGATAAAGGTGATGGAACAGGTAAACTGGGTAAAGCATTGAAACCTGGACCGCGTAACTTTACCTGTAAGGACACAATGAAAAAAGTTTCTGCCGGCCAGATGTTCCATATCATCAAAAATGGTTCTGCTGGAACCGGAATGGCTAAGCAGAAGCTTTCTGATAAGGAAATCTGGGATGTAATTAAATATATCCGCACAACATTTTATAAAGGTTAAACCACGGATTATAGAATAAAGTTAGTTTTTTTAAGGGGTAAGCCGTTAAGCGGCTTACCCCTTTTTTGTGTCATTTTTCCGGATTAAGCTAGTGCTATAATGAACCGGTCTTAAATCGGAGTCTCCTTTGAACATCCGCTTGAATTCCTCATTTGTACATATAGTTTTTATGTTCTGGTTGCCTCTGGTCTCTGAGGCGCAATCTTTGGGTGTTGCCGAAAATCCTATACGAATGATGTTTGTGCCTTCGGGAGATGCGCAGGTGATTCTTAAAGGTGGCAGAGAAATAGGTCAACTCCTGCAAAAAGAGACAGGTCTGCACTTTAAAACCTCGGTTGCTACAAGCTATGCATCGGTCATTGAAGCAATGGGTGCTGGAAAGGTGGACGTAGGATGGCTGGCCACTTTCAGTTATGTTCTGGCACACGATAAATATGATGTAGAGTTGCTTTTAGTGGTTAAAAGGTTTGGCAGTCCTTTCTACCGTGGACAGATAATGGTTCGGGCGGATAGCGGCATTCAAAAGCTTGCCGGATTAAAGGGGAAGAGTTTTGCTTTTGTTGACCCTGCTTCCACATCGGGTTATTTGTACCCAAAGACTCTTCTATTATCCAAGGGTTTTGATCCGGAACATTTTTTCAAAAAAAGTGTTTTTGCGGGTTCGCACAATGCGGTGGTTCTTTCAATATATAAAGGAGAAGTCGACGGCGGTGCAGCGTATGACGGTTCCCGGTCAGCAGTCGCAAAAACTTTTCCAGATGTTTTTGACAAGGTCAAGGTCATTGCCTACACCAAAGAGATCCCGAATGATACGGTTTCTGCTCGTAAGGGATTATCTGAGGACTTGAAACTAAAGATTCGTGAGGGACTGAAGAAAATTTCGCAAACCCCTGCAGGTAGTAAGACCCTTAAAAAACTTTACGGCATTAGTGGGTTTACCGATTTGGATGGGTTGTTTGACCCGGTCCGGGAAGCAGGTCGTTTGCTGAACCTGAACATGAATAATCAGAAACCTTAAGGACATCTCTATATATTTTCTTTAGCCATGAGCGAGCCTTTTGAAATAAAGGGTCGCGAGTTGCTGCAAAGTAGAATCATCAGATTATAAGAGGTCCTCATAATTGTTATGCTGGAAATAGAAAAACTCAGTAAGACCTATGAAAATGGCACCATTGCTTTGAGAGAAGTTTCAATTTCTATCGAGAAGGGAGAATTTGTCGTAATACTGGGTAAAAGCGGCTCGGGGAAATCCACTCTCATGCGGTGTATCAACCGTCTCGTAGAACCCAGTTCGGGTAAGGTATTTCTGGATGGAGAAGAAATTACAATTGCGCCGCCGAATCGACTGCGAGAACTCAGAAAAAAAATCGGGATGATTTTCCAGCAGTACAACCTTATTCCTCGCTACTCGGTCCAAAGTAATGCTCTAATGGGAAGGCTGTCTTCAACATCATCCATTGCTTCGATATTTAATTCTTTCCCGGCTGAAGATGTAGCTCGTTCCGGTCAGGTTTTAGATCGGTTGGGACTGTCGGAAAAACATTTTCACAGGTCAGAAGATCTTAGTGGTGGGCAACAGCAGCGGGTAGGCCTGGCCCGGGCCTTGATGCAGGAGCCAGAACTGATTCTTGCAGATGAGCCGGTTTCAAGCCTTGACCCGGCTTCATCGAAGCAGATCATGGAACTTCTGGCTGAGTTTAATGAAAAAGACGGGGTGACCATTTTATGTAATCTGCACCTTCCTGAACTGGCCCGTGAATATGGTTCGAGAATTATTGCTATGAGCGAAGGCCGTATCGTTTATGATGGTCCTGCGGGAAACCTGGGTGAGGATGAGTTAAGCTCTCTCTACGTAGACGGTTGATTATCTGATAATTTCCAATTAAAGGGTAATTCGATGGAAAAAATACATAAAGAAATTTTGGGGTTGATGGGAAAGATTGATATTGATTGCAGGGATGAAAAAGACACCATCATCATAGACCTGGCAGGTCAATTGGATGTTTACAACTCCCAGGATCTCAACCTGCTTGTGGATGCGTACAAAGAGCGGGGATACAAAAAATTCATCATGAACCTGGAGAAAGTCACCTACCTCGACAGTTCAACCATAAGCGTATTTATTCACTGTTATCAAACACTTAAAGATGAAGGGCGATTTGTATTGGCCGGTCTTCAGGGTTCCCCTAAAGAAGTTTTTGATATGGCAAAACTGCATGACGTGTTTCAAATCTTTCCTGATACTTCAAGCGCAATGGCCGCTAGCGATGGAGGCAATGAGCAATAGCTCATTTGGCCGAGATAAATCTTTGCCCACATGATAAAGATATTGCCCTTTTCCATCGGCGGCTAAGCCGGATTAGCCTTTTGTTTGATTCCCGAAATGTGTTAGTTTAGAAAGATTAAACCTTTATAAATGAAGGTAGGGCGGCTTTAAGCGTCCAGTCAGATAAGGTGGAATATTGAAAAAGTCAGCCCTGCTCATACTCTCGGTTATATTTTTCTCCTGGCCAGTTCTGGTTTGGGGGCAGGATGATTCTGACTTATCAAACCTGGAGATTCCTAAAGAACCCGGTTGGAGACATCCATCCTATCGAGGGTGGGAATCGTTGAGTGTACCGGGTTTGATTTCCACTTTTTACGACTTGGACAGAGACGGTAAGCTGGACTATATGGTTATCCGTAAAGTGATCCGCAAGGCATCGGCCGAAGAGATTACGGTCGAACAGGCCATTGAAATCGCTAAATTCGATAACCTGAGTGTCTACTTTTCGCATCCAGTGGTGTTTTTCACCAATCGTAACCCGCTCTTTTACTGCAAAGGTGTTGATTCAAGACGTAACTGCAATAATATCTGGGTAGATATTGCGGAAGACGGTTTAAATGGTAATGAAGAACTTTACACGCTTTCAACTCCGAGTCTGGGGGTGCGTTAGCCAGAAAAGTTTGATTCTTTTTCTGGTTTTGAGTGTGGCTTTGCTGGCAATAATGCCAGTGTACGCTCATGGACCATCAGAACATAGTAATGGTTCCGCCTCTTCTCATGGCGGAGAGAAAGATCTCTTGCGCCTGGGTGCCACGGTTTACAAGCACATGTGCATATATTGCCACGGTGCGGATGGCAATGGTGGAGGTAAGGCAATGGCTTACCTTTACCCGTGGCCCAGAGACTTTCGTCAAGGTGTGTTTAAATACAGGACCACTCCTTTTGGGTCGATTCCGCAGGATAGTGATATAAAAAGAACCATTGCCCGCGGTGTTCCAGGTACTTCCATGCCTGCATGGGGAGGGGCCTTGTCAGAAGATGAGATCTCTGGCGTAGTTGAGTACATCAAGAAATTCTCAAAAAAATTTGAAAATAAAAAGCCTAAAGATGCAATAAAGATAGAAGCAGTTCCAGCATCGACCCCTGAATCCATAGCAAAAGGTAAGATAATCTATCAGCAAACGAGTTGCGCTCGTTGCCATGGAACGGATCTGAAGGGGGACGGGCCTATTGCATCAGACCTCTATGATATATGGGATCATCGGGTTTTCGTGTATGACCTGACAGACCCGAATACTTATAAATTCGGATTTGATAAGAAAGACTTGTTTATGATTTTAACAACGGGGATTGATGGCACCCCGATGAAATCTTTTAACCATTTGAGAGACGAAGAACGCTGGGATCTGGCTTCATATATAGAGTCAGAAATAAGGAAAGAGGAATATAAACCAGCAGAATATGAAATAGATCTGAATACTTACAAAGTTGACCAGGAAATAGACATGGATCCGGCTAACCCAATGTGGGCAAATATCCCGGTCCAGAATATTCATACAATTCCACTTAATGCACGCAGGGACCCGGTTGACCAAATTCAGTTTCAGTCTGTTGTGAACGACGAGGGGATAGCCTTCCGGCTGGTATGGGAAGATCCTCAACCGGATCGGACTTCAAGCCGTCATCAGGATTTTAAAGATGCTATTGCGATGGAGTTCGCCCTGGGTGATGTATTGTTGCATAAGCACGGGCATAATGAACCGTTCTTTGGCATGGGAAACAGGGGTAAAGTGGTGAATATATGGCAGTGGCGGGCAGACTGGCAAACGGAAATTGAAACCAAGGAAAAGCTGGAATATGCCACAAAGGGAATGGATATGGATACCATGATCTTCGGGGGCGAGGTGAACCCTGTTGATTCGCTCAATCCGTTCAGGGATGTTCCCGTGGAAGAATTGAACGCAGAAGGGTTTGGAACGTTGACCCCTCAACCTCAAACCAAACAGAATGTGCTGGGCAAAGGGGTATGGAAAGATGGAAAATGGCGCGTTGTTTTTTTTCGCACCTTGGATTCTTTGAATAAATGGGATATAAAATTTATTAAAAAAAACCCCATTTTAGTAGCGTTTGCGATTTGGGATGGAAAACATCAGGATCGCAATGGTCGGAAAGTTATTTCCATGTGGCAAAGGCTTAAACCTGTGGAACTTCCTTAAGGGCTGCAGGTCATGTTTGGCAATTTATCTGGCTGGCAATAAATATCCCGATTTGTGTTACTCTGTTTCCTTACTTGGGCATTTGAAAATATATGATTTCTTGTTAACTAGAAGCCGCTATTTGCTTTTAAAAGTTTATATAATTGAATTGGTAAACAATATATTTGGAGAATTGTTTCATGTCAGATGAAAATGAATTGGAAGAAACCGATGATTCGTTGAGCGTGTCCGAAGACGATGAAATGGATTTGGATGAGGTAGACGAATCAGATGAGCTGGACGAACAGGATGAGGTTGCGCCAGAGGAAGAGCCGGAAACCGGGGCCTTTCTGGTAATCGGCCAGGGTGACTTTTCCATGACCCAGGCGAATCGGGGAGCCGATGACCCTGGCGACAACACGCTTTGTGAGCCGCAATACGTTACGGTTTATGGCGATTTATTGTTTGTCTCTGACAGGGGCAACCACCGGGTGGTGATCTGGGAGCAGTTTCCTGAGGAAAATGGAGAGCCGGCATCATTGGTCCTGGGACAGGAAGATTTTGCTGACTGCCTTGAAAACCGGGGTATGACTACAACCCTGGATGAAATGACTTCTGGACTGGGTGATGAGAGTCTCGATGGATTCACCATCAGTAAGTCGGAGGAGGATACGCTATCTCAACCTGCGGGTATTGATGTGATTGATGGAAAGCTTTATGTGGTGGATAGTGGCAACCACAGGGTGTTGAGATGGAGTGGAATTCCCTCTGAAGATGGCGAAGCTCCAAGCCTTGTGCTTGGGCAGGATAATCTTGATGATAATGAAGCAAACCGCCGGGGTTTTGTCGGCTCGGGTTCATTGTTTTTCCCTATGGGCATCCACTCTGGCGACGACCAGCACGTGCTGGTTGCCGACAAGGACAACCATCGGGTATTGATCTGGAACAAAATCCCTTTCAGTGATGGCTGGAACGCAGATGTTTCACTGGGGCAAAAGGGAATGGATGAGCGCTGGCCCAATCAGGGTGACTTCGAAAATGTAGGGCCTGATACCCTGAGCTTTCCCACAGGAGTGCACTTCGACGCTGAAGGTGAGCGCGTGATCGTTGTGGATCAGGGAAATAACCGGGTATTGATCTGGAACAAAATTCCCAGAGAAACAGGTGTCGCTGCTGATGTGGTGATTGGACAAAAAGACTTTTTCAGCCGGGAGCCTAACCGGGGTAACGGTCATCACAGGCCTTCAGCCGATGGATTCTATTTTCCTACTGATGTGGTTTATGGTGAAGCCGGTTTGTTTGTCGCTGATACCGGTAACAACCGTGTCTTGTACTGGAAAGAACTTCCCACTGAGAATGGGCAACCCGCTGACCTTGTGCTTGGCCAGTCCACTTTCACCGAAAATAAAGTAAACCGGGGTCAGGAAGACGCCACCAGCTTTACATTGAACGATCCTTATGGTTTGTTGCTGATCGATGTGGAGGATGATGAAGAAGAGTTCCGCGGTGTTCCCCTGCCGGATGACGATGAGGAAGAAACTTCCCTGGCGGCAACTGATGGAGAAGCCGCGGAAGAAGAAGAGCCTCAACCAAAATTCAAGTTGTTCATTTGCGACCGGGGTAACTCACGCATCGTGATTTGGGATGAGCTCCCATACCCGAAAGAAGAAAAAGAGGAAGAAGAATTCGAGGAACTTGTTGTCGAAGATGAAAACCTGTTGATCGGTGACGATGACGAGGAAGATGATTTCTTCGAAGAAGAGGAAGAAGAAGTCCCACCGGGAGAACTTCCCTCGGCTTAACCGGAGAAACCGTTGGTGGTAAAGCGCCGGTACATTCCTGAATGAATCAGACCCCTTGGCCGTTTGGCCAGGGGGTTTTCTTTTTGTACCTGGTTCCCACGGGTGTGGATCAGTGGCAGTAGGGGGGGATTCCTTCTTCTACCAGTTGTCCGGCTTTTCCTGTTTTCAGGTTTTCATGGTTTTTCTGGATTCCTGATGCCAGTACTTTCATAGATGTTTCCATCTTCGCCATGATTTCTTCGGGACTGTCGGTCAATACGTTGCCGAACTTTGGCTGGCATTTTAAATTCCCGACATCACAACAGGGGGTCATTTCACCATTCTGTTGAATTGTCATGATGTCTATAGAGCCTCTGGCGGCAGGGCAGCCAATGAAATACTGATCTTTTGGGAAAGGCATCGAGGTCATGGACCGTTGCCCGTTATCGTCAACATTGAATGCCGGCAACAAGCTCAATCCCAGCGTGAACTCTGGATTGCGGGCAAAGGCTTCGGTATCACCCAAATGCATGGTGAACATTTTTTCATCACAGTCAGGGTGTTCTTTAGTCAGGGTGGCTATTTTGTCCGCGTAGGTCTTGAGTAACTCTGTCACATGTGAATAGGTCGACCCTTTCTCAATGAAAAAACTCAGCAAAAGGTTTATCTGGTTTTGCAAATCACTCAACGATTCATACACCACATTCACGATCAGTTTGTCCTGCAGTCTCAGCATTTCTCCAAGAAAATATTTTTGTGAACTTTCCCACGCTGTCGGGTAGAGGGTGATATCCACCCTTGCCCCGAGTTTCATTATTTCCAGCAGTCTGTGCCAGCGCTTCGATTTCTCTGAAAGAATATCAAGATTGGTATGAAGGCAAACGTGCGGGGTTACGGATTGAAAAATTCTGCAGATCTCAACAATGTCAGGATTTTGTGTGGCTTCTCCACCGGTCAGGTTGATTTCCTGTTGAGCCAGTTGATTGAGCACATCCACGTTTCTTATTTTTTCGGCCATGCTCCTGGCCTGCTCTGTCGTCAGGTGCCATTGTGAGACCGGGTGCTCCATCAACGGTTCATATACATGACACGAGACGCATTCATCCCGGTTGTACCGGTTGCAACTGGTTTCGACAAAAATACTGAGCATTGTAAAAACTCCAACTCCACTAAATAAATTACAGTTTCTGCGCGCAAGATGAAATTGTCAACTTTACCTGTGGGGCTGGCCCGCTATAAGGTGAATTGCATATGAACGAATGAAATACCCGGAGGAGGAGTTTGAAAAGCAGTCTGGATATCTTTTTCCCTGTAGCCCAGTTTCCGGAGTGGTCTCAAAGCAGAGAGCACTTCCTCGCGTGTGACATAGGCTACAGTATCGGGAACACCCCGGCTGCTAAGGTTTTTAGCCAGTTGGGCGATTTGCTTTCTTTGTTTTTTAGGGGTGCCTTCCATCGCCGGGTAGTTGAGTTTGCCAGAGTATGGGCTTTTGTAAACGGTATTGAGTGCGTTGAGAGTGCTCAACATCAATACGTCCCTGTCCCAAGGTGCCATGCTTGCTACATGCGGATGGTTTTGCACCAGGTCTACCAGGCTGACAACGTCAGACCCCAGGTCTTTCGCCACAAACTGATTCTGGTATTCGCGGGTGATATCTGCGAAACCTATAGACCTGCCGATATTTTCCAGCAGGGGAAAGTTCACCATGAAAGTATATTGTCCGCCGTACAGATTGAAATAGGGTCGCCCTTCGTGGTTGAGGTCTTTTAAGGTTTTCATACCGTAATCAAAACTGGTGTAACCAAAATTTACCGGGCCTAAAAGTTCCTTTGCTTTTTTGATGGTAGAAAATGCTCCCGTATTGATGGGCATGGGAATTTCATCTTTAAACTCTTCGGCGTGTGCCTTCATAGTTTCGGCAAAAGGCAAGTCGCTTAAATCGACCCTTTGAAAATCCCGTTCCCAGTAAATGGTGTCGAGAAAATTTGGGAGTTTGCAAAGCTCATTGAGGTCCTTGTTGTTAAATTGTTCAACGAATGCTTCCGAAGGGAGTGCTCCCGCATCAAGCATAGGGCAGAGATATTCTTCATAATAAAGTCCCTGGTGTTTCAAAAGGACTTTTGTTGCCAGGTCGTCCCAAATCTCGTTGGTGATGATTTTTGATATGGAGTGAGGCTTAAAACAATCCATATGCTCGGCGTGGACACGAACGGTGGCAAATTTCCCCTCGTGTTCCATCAGGCGGGTATTTTTTCGCACACCTTTTAAAATTTCTTCGGACTCATCGCAAAGGATGTAATAGACGAAAGGGTAGACTTCGCTATCACTGTCTAATTCCCGCAGGTGACTGAGAAAGCACGCGGCCAGGTTGCCGTTGCCGACTCCCCATTCCTGCACCAGCCACTTGCCACTTTCTGGGCGCTCCTGGTTCCTGGCCTTGTTGAAAAAGTCATTGGCTATCGCATGGGCCAGACGATAGTCCAGACTTACATAAGTTTGGAAATGGTTATGGATTTCTGGGCCCTTGATACCGTAGAAGATCGAGTTAACATGGGTCGCCCAAAAGTCAGAAGGCTTGAAATCCCCAAGCGAAACCAGGTTTGGATGGGTCATGACAGGGTTTCAGGGAAGTTTATCTGGGGTCGTCATCGGCATCTGCCAATGATTCCATGCCGGGTGCATTTCCTTCCATGCTGCCACCCCCAGCGTACTTGCTGGTTTGAGAAACACCACCGGGGATATTGGCAGGGTTGTCTCCGCCTTCAGTCGCAACAGGTTCGGGCTCATTCATCAGTGCCTCATATTTCTTGTAGGCCTCCTGCGAGTCATCCATCAAACCGACTTCTTTATAGCAGTTGTACAGGCTGAACCAGGCTCCGGCATCTGCCGGGTTCAGGCTCACCGCTGTTTTGAATGATTTGATCGCGGCTTCAGGCCTGCCCATGTTTGCATAGAGGGTCCCCAGGTTGGTGTGCGGCAGGGAATAATCGGGAGCGAGTTCGCTGGCTTTTTTGAAAGACGCGATGGCATCGTCCACCATGTTTCTGACTGAATAACAACTACCCAGGTTGCAGTAGGCTTGCGGGTCTTTATCGTCAACATCCACAACGCACAAGGCGGCGTCAATCGCTTCTTCATAGCGTTGGGCATGAAAATAAGCGTTGGACAAGGCGGCGCGGAGCTCCTTGTCTTCCGGGTTGAACATCAACACCTTTCTGAGAGCTATGATTTCCTTGTCATAAAGTTTGAGCATATCGTAAGCCGCCGCGAGGTTGGCGTAAGCCGTTGTGTCAGTGGGGTCCAGCTCAATGACTTTCTCAAACGAGTCCGCGGCATTTGTGAACATGTCCCGAAGCAGATAGAGTCCACCGAGATTGAAGTGATTTTCCGGATCGTTCGGATCCAGTTCACAGGCCCGGTTGAGTTCGATCAGGGCTTCTTCCTCATGGTTGAACAATACGTATGCGGTACCGAGCAGTTTGTAGACCCGGGCGTTTTTGGGAGCCTTGTTGCGAATGGCCAGCAGTTGTTTGATCGCTTCTTCGTAGTTGGCACCATCGATCATCAGGGTAGCCAACTCAATTTGCAGGTCTATATTGTCGGGGTCGGCTTTCAGTTCCTTGGTGACCTGGCGGGTTTTCTTTTGTATCGCCATTTCACGCTTGGTCACTTCCGGGTCGCGTACACCCAGCTCCTCAAAAATTTCCGGATCGATTTTCATCGTGATCCAGTCTGTCGGCTTGCCAGCTTCACCCATATCAATTAACTCTCTCTAAAAGGTTCTGAATTCAAAATGTTTCGCTTAGTGAATTTTAAATTCTAGGCCATTGCCCCTCACCTGTCAACTGCCACTGGGCGTGGGGCCAGTGAGCAATGGCTTTTGTTGGCTGAAAAGTATCTCTCTCGGCTTAGAATCAATTTCGATCTGCTTCCCCTGCCAAGGGGCCACTGGGCGTGAGGGCAATGAACGAACTACCCGTTCCCTCACCTGTCAACTGCCACGCGAAAGGCGACAATACTTAACTGGATTGATGATTTACTTGTTTTCATCCACTTTTATGGACTATTGGCTTGTTGTTGTCTTTGCCATATTGAGAATTTCTTCTTTACCGAAGTGATCGAGGTAGAGCAGGAAGTGTTCGCGTGACAGATAGTTCCAGATAGCGCGGGAGGGGAAGGTGTCTTCAATCACGGAATCGAAGTTTTCGTAGACCTCCATCACTTCATCCCGGGACATCCCTGCTTTAATGTCAAAGTCGAACACAATAGCCATGTCGCGGTCCGGATCGTGAATGATGCGGTCGATTTTGAATTTGCCAGGATTGTGGTAGATGGCGGAATCTTTTTCCAAAGCGAAAATGGATTGCCCGACCGAGTGGACGGTGCCGGTGCCGACTTCTGAGTTTTCAACGGTGAACTGGATGGTTTCTTCCGCTTCATCACGTTCCTCAGTGGGAAACCCGAAAAACAAGTAAAGGTGGTTCCAGATACCGGCATCGGAACTGTTTTTCAATACGCTCCGTTCTGTTTCCTGGTCACAACCCTTGTCGATGATGGAAAGTATACGGTCGTTGGCACTTTCCAGTCCAAAAAACAGCATGAGGAATCCGGCCTTATAGACATCTTCAAAAAGCTCCGGCGATTCCTTGTCCCCCGATTCAAACTTGAGCATACCCAGGGAGCGCATTTCCACCCCCTGTTTCAGGATGGCTTTGGACATGCGGTTGAACGCGTTGGGGGAAATGGCTTCGTCAGAAAATGTAAAATATTTGGTCTTATATTTTTTCCCGAGATAACCGATTTCTTCCGCCACCCGTGTTTCGTTTTCTTTGCGGTAATAGGAGTCGTAAATAAAACTATGTGTGCAGAACGTGCATTTGCCCCAATAACAACCCCGACTGGACATATAGGGCAAAACCGGGTAAGGCATTAAATATTTTTCAAGTGGCAACTGGTCGAAAGACGGGCACACCAATTGCTCGTAAGGAAGGGCTTCGACTTTAGGGTTGTGAATGACCTTTTGCTCTTCCATATAAATCAGGTTGGGAACGGTCGACAAGGGCTTTTCTTCTTTGAGATGGTTGACCAGTTCTTCTAGAGGCTTTTCCCCTTCGGAGACGATGGCACTATGAAAAAATTCTTCAAACAATGCCTGCTTGTTATTGAGGAGGTCGGCGTGGCGGTTGAACACGCTTCCACCAATGACGATGTGTAGATGCTTGAACTTTTTACGCAACAGTCGTGCAAGGGTCAGCCCGGGTATGACCTGTCCGATATGGATGATGGATAATCCCGCCAGCCTGTAATCGTTCCAATCGACTTTATCTATCAGGTAATCTTCATACATGCGGATGAAAGGGTTTCGGACTGTGTCAGCCGTGGCAGATAGAATTCCTGCAAGGTTTTCTTCAGGATTCCCCATCATGAAAAATGAGTCCAGATCCAGCCGACTTGGGAAGTGGGCGTAGGAAATGAGCTTCATGGCTATTTTCAGGGTGGTGTATGCCTTTTTGTAAGTTTCAAACTGGAAGAACCGTACTTCATCCCGCAGGACATTTTTTGCATCTTCCACTTCATTCAGAACGGAATCCAGAAACCCTGTGTCTGACAAAATATCCCGGTAAACGGATTTGACTTCCTGTTCCTCGGTTTTATAGGCCGGAGCGGATAACCGTTCCCGGACAATCTCCACACAATGATTCAGGTAGTTTTTTGACAGGAAAATTTCATAACTTTCTATATTAAAGTCAAACTGGTCTGCCTCATGTCCCTTCGACTCCAGGTGCGCCTTCAAGGTAGGAAGAGCAAGATAGGGCTGGCTGGGATACCATTGCGGTGGAAACAGCAGAGCGGTTTTCATGATATAAAAATTCTTTCAGGCTCCAGATGGTTTCATGGAACCGGTTTTATTAATTAAGGTCTTGATACAAAAGAGTATACCACCACTAGCCGTGGGGGCAACGTGCAATGAGTCTGGTTGGCGAGCAAAACGAGCCGTGGGCTTAAAAAGCCATTTCCTGTAGCCTCCCATTCACGAGCTTTTGTCCAATTGCCACCGAAGGTTACACTGTGCTAGCAGTTGACACTTTCCGGGAAAAAGGCTTATACTTACTGACAATTCCCAAAACTCTTTTAAAAGTATTGTTTTACCCTTGTAAGGAAGGAGACTTGCGTTGAGCGAACAGGATACTGAAACTAAGCAAAACCCTGAAGGTGGAGAAGCTGCCGAAGAAAAAGAGGTCGACCATCTTTCTGATTTGAACGAGTTGGAGAAAATAAAACTCGAGCTTCAAAAAGAAAAAGAAAAAGCCACCAAGGAGCTGGCTGAAGGTGAGGATGAAGAAGAGGATTTGCGGGAAGTTGACTATCTGCAAAAGCTGATCACTCTTTCCGTTAAATTTGATCATCATATAGGTATGTTCCTCATGCCAGCATATATTGACTGTGGTTTAAAATATGACCACAGGTTGGCAGAAAGCTATACCGTTCAGATCACTACTATCCAGTCGTTTCTGCGCCTTCTCGAAAAAGTTGATGGTGTAACCCGCGAAGAGGTTACCAAACAATGTATTCTTAATCTCAGGAATATAATTCAACTGGTTTATAAGAATATGGTGAAACCTCTGTATCGCGAAGTTGATCTGATGAAAAAGAAACCTAAATCTGAAAGTCTGGATAACTTCAAGAAAAATTGGAATGAAAGGCTCGATGAACTGCAAAAAACCTGTGACTTCGAATACCAGATTCTGGATGTGAAGGGTTTTCATATTAAATAAGCCTTGTTTCATTTCCAAGTGTTGTGTTGTGGATGGGCACTCGGTTTTTTCTGGAACAATAAGTTTGCTGATGTAGTGTGAAAGAGTCCCTTTCGGGGCTCTTTCTTATTTTGGAGTTTAATTTCTCCCGGTTCAGGGAAGAAAGGTTAGTTTTGGAAGATACGGAAAACAATGAGGAGATTCCGTCTCAGGCGCTGGATGTTGTGGGCGTTGAGGAGACCCTCCCCGAGGAAAAACCGGAGGTTGACCACAGTCAACTCTATGTCTGGGTGGCTGATTCTGGTAATGACAGGATCCAGAAATTCGATGGCAATGGCAATCTTCTGATGCATTTTGGAAAATCTGGCGGCACCCGCCCTCCTTATATTCCAGGGGAATTTAAGACCCCCAGTGGAGTGGCAGTAGACAATGAGGGATATATCTGGGTTGTCGATACGGGTTGTCATCGTTTGCAAAAGTTTGACTCCGATGGCGATTTTTTTCTCGAATTTGGCAGTGAGGGATGGGGGCAGGATAAGTTTTACATGCCTGAGCAAATTGTTGCGGAGCCTACTGGGACTATTCTGGTGGCGGATACTTCCAACCATTGTGTCAAAAGGTACGATAGCGACGGTGATTTTATTCTTAGTTTCGGGTTTGCGGGAAACTTTGATGGATTCATGAAGTTCCCCGTTGGTTTAGCTCTTGATCGGGAGGGGAATATTTATGTGGCCGATCGTGATAATCAGCGCATTCAGATTTTTAATGAAGATGGACAATTCCTGTCTAAATTTGGTGAGTATGGATTCGAAGTGGGCAGATTGAATTTCCCAACAGGAATTGCTGTGCGAAGAGATGGAACCATTATGGTTTCTGAGAAAAGCCAGAACCGAATTCAACTTTTTGACCGGGAAGGACACCCTCTGGATGTTCTTGGTGAAGCAGGAAAGCGAGATGGTCAGTTCAATTGTCCGGTCTCGGTGGTGGAAGATCCATATGGCTATGTATTTGTCGTCGATACTTTGAACCAGAGAATACAGAAATTTGACCCGGACCTGAACTTTGTCTCCAAATGGGGAATTGTTGGAAAGGACCCGGGTCAATTTTATAATCCATCCGGTATTTGCTTGTCATGGGAACCTGATTGGGCACCGCAGGAAGAATAGACATTTCGTAGACCTATTTTCAGGAAACCTTTTAATGATCCCCAAAAGCATGATTCGATTTTTCCACTCATTGTTTAAGTCCCTTCAGCTTGTTTTTCTAGTGTTGGCAGTGTGTGTGCCGATTAGTGTGCATGCTGATTCTGGTAACAACAGTACGGACGAAATATTTGGCGGTCAGATTCTTTCGCTTACAGAAGAAAAGCCCCCACTAACACCTTCTAATGATCCGAGATTTCAGGATAATAAAGACGGCACTGTCACCGACCTGAAAACAAAGCTGATGTGGAAGAAAATAGACTTGTATCAGGAAAAAAAAATATGGTCTAGCTGGGATGAATCTCAGAAACTGATAGAAAGCTTTAATAAAGAAGCGTACGCAAGCTACTCAGACTGGCGATTGCCGACACGCAAGGAGCTTAGAACCCTTTATGAAGAAGAAAAAGAAATTCCCTGGAAATATTATTGGACCGAAAATGTAATTCATATCGATCCTATTTTTGGTTATTCGCATTGTTGTTTTTGGTCGAGTGAAACTTATAAAGATAAGTATGCCTGGGGATTTAATTATATTGGTGGTAAAGACTACCCGAGCATGAGAGGGGGAGGGCAGTATCACCTTTCTTTGTCTACCATCAGGCCAGTGAGAAATATTTTGGATACAGATCCGGGCCTTGCTGCCAGATAAGATTGCTTATAAATAAACTTTTTGCATTTTGTATAAAGTACCGTTTAGCACTTTGATAGACTGGTAGTGATCCGGATTTTTCAGTAGGGCAGAGGTTATGATAAATATTTTTGCCGAAGCCAATTGCAATCGTTATGTGCGGGATGAATGCCAGTATTGCCATGTCTACGAACCGCTCAGGCAGATACCCAAGAGTGATTGGCATTTAATGCCCGAGCAGGCTCAGGCCATGGTGGATAAAATTCTCCAGATAGATGTTTTCCGTGAATTGGCCAGGAGGGAAATTAATCTGACAGGTGGGGAGCCTTCCCAAAATCCACATATTGTTGAAATTTTCAAGATTTTTAAAACCCTAACGCCAAACGTACGTATTCACACAAACCTGGATATCAATTCAACGGAATCGAAACGTTGGCTCAGGTTGGTCGAAATCATGAAATTATCCGGACGAGTGGATTTTACCCTCTATCCAACAGTATGGGAGTCCAGGCAAAAGGCTCTGCTTAAAGAGATTCTGGTGTTGCAAGACGAATTGATCGTCAACATGATCTTTGAAAAAGTGCCGGACCTGTTAAACCAGATTGATATTTTGATCACTTTTTTTGAGGAACTGGAAAAAGATTTTGATTCTGTAATTGGTTTGCTGGGAACCTATCGTTCAAAACTTGAAAAAATAATTCGGGAAAACCCGGAATGTGATGAAGATACCTTCCTGAGGCATATGGAGGGTGCGGAAAATTATATTTGTACGGACAATTTTACTTTTGGTTTGAACATGATTCCCGGATTTTATGTGGATGAAAAAGGTGATAGAGCCATGAACGCCCAGCCTTTTCCCAAAGATATAAACTTTCTGGAATGTACCATTCCCCGAGGTACCATTGAGATTGTTACTGTACAGCAAACCGGTGAAATCACACCTTGTTGTGATGTGGGCAACCTGAAGTGCAAGCCCAAATTTGGTAACTTGTTAAACGACTCGCCGGATGAGATCATGCGGCAGATTGAGGTGTCTCGGGAAAAGATGGTTTCAGGAGCGTTAAAAAATCATCAGAATATAAAAAATGGCAAAGCGGGAGTATGGGTGGAAGAGGGCATTCCCCCTTATTGTGTTTGATTATGAGCGAAGAAGAAAAAGAACAAGAATCTAAAGAAATAGAAGAATCGAAGGAAAGCGCTGAACTGCAGCCTGATGTGGGAGATGCGGGGGAGACTGAAGAACCTGAAGATTCAGAGTTTGACGATGATGAGGAAGAAGAGGTTGAGTTTGACCTCGAAGATCAGGTTGCGACCTTCCGGCAACAGATTGAAGAAGACCCCGATAACTGCGTGCATCATTACAACCTAGGGGAAGCTCTTTCAGAATTGGGGCAAGTTGAGGAAGCGCGAGAATCTTTTGAGCAGGCCCTATTGCTGGATACAAATCAGGAGTTCAGCTCGATCATTCACTTTGGTATCGGTAATCTTTATTATCAACAATTGATGTCGGGGATTCAGTCCACAGTTGTAAAAAGTTCTGTTGGCTTGCATTCGGCTCACAAGAAAATGAATACGATATCATCGGTGAATGATGACGATTATGCCATTCCTTTGCGTGAGTTTGAGGCGGCTGTCCAGGATATCTCGAAGTTGAAAGCCGATGAGGAAATTGTGGAGTACATTAGCAAGAACGCTCCCCAACAAATTGCCACTGTTTATTACAAATGGGCTTCTGATCTGTTTGATAAGGCACGTCAGATAGAAAACTATGGTGACGAAATCAAAGATATCAAGCAGGGGTTGAAATATCTTAAGAAAACCATCGATATAGATCCTAATCACACCCAGGCCAATCTGATGGTCAAATATGGGAAAAAGATGATTCAGGAAGGTTATAGTATTTACGATGAATACGGGTTTGTTGCCAAGGAAATCCCGGGTGCCGGGTAAAATTTTACTGGGAGTGTGTTATGTCAAGGTTGGATGATTTAATCCGGGACCGGTTGAGTAAGGATGGCCAGGTTTTGAGCTTGAAAGCTCAGTTCCTGAGGGAAGTTGGTGCGAAGGAGTTGGCTGAAAAAGAAATCATGGAAAGCGTCCGTGCTTTGGATCTCTCGCAGAACAACATCGGGGATGAAGGGGTCAAGGCTATTGCCGAATCAGAGTTATTCGTTAATGTCCGAACCCTTAACCTTGCCTCAAATAGTATCAGTGATGTTGGGGCCAAATATCTAGCGACATCTAAAACCTTAACTAATCTTAGAAGTTTGCAGTTGGTGGTTAATGATATTTCTGAGGAAGGCGAAAAGATACTCAGAAATTCCACTGATCTTATAAAACTGACGTCTTTGAAATTTAGAGTTTAAAAGTCGAAATACATGATTTCAGGCTCAAATTACTGGGAGTTTTTGGGTTTTTATCCCATTGAAAAATAAGGAGTTTTTTTCCGGATATCTGGGTGGGTATTAAAGGCTTGACTTCCTTGGGGGCATTTGATATTTTCAGCTCACCCTAGCCAGACCGAGAGGTTTAGAGGGGAAAATCTGCCGTTTTGCTTATGTCTTTAAGATAGGCGGATTTAAGGAAATGAGTACGAATCACCGAAGAGGATGATATTAAATAGAGTTTTTTTTAAAGTTGTTTTTATTAAGCTTCGAAAGGGGGAGCAAAATGAGAAAAACCGTAGTAACTTTATTGGCAGTATTTTTTGTATTTTCTGTTTCAGTTGCTAGCGCAAACGTTTCTACCGTTAAAGCTGGTGGCAAATCTGCATGTCTCAATGCGAGCTGGGTTATTGAAAACCTGAGTGAGACCGAATCAACGGTTGTCCATATCAATGTTGGGACTTTAGGCTATTCTTGGAACAAGAATTTTGACCGGACTTTGGAGCCTGGTGGGTTCTTGGCAAATTCTTTGGAGCCAAAAAGCACATTTGACAACAAAGGGCCTGGCGATATCATCGTAAATTGCCAAGCTCACCGTGTTGAAAACGCTAACCGCGTTGAGTGGAAAAAAGATGCTGGTTCTCATAAGACCTATCAGAGTAACTACCATATGGATCATGTTAGGCCTGGAACATACATTGAGCCGGGTATGGGTCAGCCTGAAGGTACCGAGCGTGGTCTCTTCAGCCAGAATGGAAATGGTTCTGGTGGCGGAAACACCGGTGAAGTTAACCGTTAATATTTAGTTTTATAGCCGGGGGGCTTTGCCCCCCGGCTTTTTTTTTGGATTTTATCCAGCAGGAAGAATAAAATAAGACATAATTTGTAAATTTGGAATAGGGTAATTATGAGCGACAACAGGTTTATAGATAATGGGGACGGGACGGTAAGTGATAACCTCACTCAATTGATGTGGAAGAAAAATGACTCGTATCTGGACCTTCTGAGATTCGTCAGTTATACGGCTGCTTTGAAATATCTGAATAAACAAAATGAACAATCTTTTGCCGGTTATCAGGACTGGCGGTTACCTAATAAAAGAGAGGCGCATTCCCTTTTTGATACAGATAAAAACCTGAAAGATAAATACGATATGTTTGTGCATATTGACTCGGCGTTTGCTGAAGGTTGTGGCCATGACACATGGACCAGCAATACTAGAGGTAAGATTACGGCCTATGTTTATTCTTTTAGCAGTGGTGCAGGGGGGCATAAGGAAGTTGATGATGTTCTCAACTCAAGTGTTCGTCTCGTGCGTGGTGAATTTGATAATTCTAAGGTCAATATTGCACATGTTCCTGAAGTCAGGGATAAAATCACACAGGGGGGTGGCTGGAGATAGTCAAACATTGTGTGTGGGATTTGCCTTGGCCAAGGTGCTTACAGGTCGGTTAGTTCCCAGTACCGTTTTATTATTGAACTTCAAGGGGTTTCGGGCAGGAAGCCGCTTGAATTTGGCTTGAAAACCCGGTGGCTGGGTGGTATTTTAAAGATTAAATAAAATTTTTGATTTGTTCATATAGGTGAAAAAGAGGAGCGCTCTTCTCCTTGACTCATTTGTCTGGATCGATTTTTGCCCTTTTTTTTGGCTAGTTGAGTGGGGGATTGCTCAACCTGGGTAGAACGAATGAGCAGGAAGTATAGGGTGTTTTTTATTTTTTGAATAATTTTTGAGGCTTTAGTGTGACGGAATCAAAATGTAAGTGGGTTAAGAAGGATAATGGAACGGTTGAGGACCCTGATAATGATGTAATGTGGGTGTTGAGAGATTCCAGGCAGGAATTAGGGAAATGGCTGAATTGGGATGAAGGGCATGCATATGTAAAAGCCTGTAACGAACAAAATTATTTGGGATATAACGATTGGCGGTTACCTACCAAAAGTGAAGTTCGTTCTTTGTTTAGACACCAAGATGAATACCGCGAAGTGTTTTTAAACCTTCCTAAAAAGCCAGCAAGGCGGGTTTCTAATTACCAAGCGGGAGGTGAAACCTGTGTGTGGACCTCTGAAACACGCTACGACTCTTATGCTTGGAAAAGCTATTTCCCAAATATGAGAGAGGTTTGTGTGGACCAGTCAGTATCGACAACCGGGACATCGGTGCGTATGGTCAGGGATATGGATTGATAAATCTTGATTAGGAATTTGAGGTAAAAAATGTCTGAAAATGATGATCCCACAGAATTTGATGAGTCTGTAGATCCGGAAGCTCTGGAAGATGAAGTCGAGACCGAGTGGGTTGGTGAAGATGAATGGGGAGATGAGGATGAAGAAGATGTTGCCGTTGTGGAGGAAGAACTTCCTAATTTCATCGATAACGGCGATGGAACCATTAGCGATACCCGGTCCAACCTGATGTGGAAACAAGATGATTCGTACAAAGAGTATAGTTATGGAATCAACTGGTTCGAGGCCCACGATTATTGTGAAATGCTGAATGAAAAAAAGTTTGCGGGCTTTGATGATTGGAGATTACCCAGCGGTGAAGAGGCCAAAAGCCTTTTCTCGTTCACTCAAACTAATTATGATAAGGATGATGCTGAAACGCATATTTCAGATTTGTTTGAGCCGGGCGGTGGTCATAATACATGGACCTACGAAGAAAAACCCGATTATCAGCAATATGCGCAAAAATTCAGTTATGTGACGGGTAATGATATGTGGGAGCACAAGGATAATGAATATTCCCATTGCCGAGTAACCCGTGATGTGGTTCAGGATGTTTGGGAACCCGAATGGCGGAAAGGTACAAAAGCTTTCGAACGTTAATCCCGATTCCCGGGAATTCTTATTGGAGTGTTATGGCTCATTATATGATTTTTGGTAAGGATGATTGCCCACATACCCAGAAAGTTTTGGGTGATTTTAAAAAACAACACAGGTCTTTCGCATTCATCAATGTAGATAAAGACCCGCAAGGTTTGAAGAAGTTGTTGGAGTATACCGACGACAAGTATATGGTTCCAGTCATAGTCAATGCCGATGAGGACAGTGTGCAAATCGGATATACTGGCGAAGTGAGTATATGATTAACTAATATTTTTTTAACAGGAAAATGACAGAAGAACTTCCACAAAAAGCTGACCAGTCTCTGGCCAAGAAAGATGATAAACCAAAGCGGTTTGTCGAGAAGGGCCGTGATGTTATTTTTGATAATAAAACACGTCTTTACTGGTTGAAAAAGGATTCATGGCAAGACAAGGGCAAGTTTTTTAACTGGCATGAAGCCGTAGAGTTTGCCGATAAAAAAAACCTCAGAAAAATAGGTGGATTTGATGACTGGAGGTTGCCCAATGTCGATGAAGTCGCATCATTATATGACGAGTCTTGCCAAACTCCTGGCAAGGGTGGGGTGACCCTGCATATAGACCCGGTTTTTCCCGAGGGTGCTTTTAAAACGGCATGGATGGCTGGTGATACTTCTACCCGCAGGCCTCGTTTCGATTACAGTGAAGGCAAGGTTGTCAGTGTTGAGGAATATAGTTTTGGCTCAGTTCGAATTTGTAGAAAAGATAAAGTTATGAAGAGCCAATCCCCTTCACGTAGAAAATAAACCATGGAAGAGATTAAATTAGAATCACAATACCTGGATAACGGAGATGGAACCGTTACAGACCCGAAGCATGACTTGATGTGGATGAAAAAGGACACATGGGTTGACTTGGGCCGTTTGATCACCTGGCATGAAAGCCAGGAGTTAGCGCGCAAGATGAATGAGGAAAAATTTGCTGGATACAGCAACTGGCGAATACCTTCCGCTTCAGAGGCCAAATACCTATTTCATCAATCAGCCAGCAACACAGATGTCGAAGGATGTGAAATTCATATTGACCCTGTTTTTACTTCAGGGTGCGGGTTTTCGACCTGGACCAGCCAAACCCGCGGTGCCAAAGCAGCTATGGCCTATGACTATCGCTCAGATTACGAATTCTGGCTGGCGAAGGAAAATGACGGTTTCCCAAGTGCTGTGCGTCTGGTCAGGGATAATATAACTGAAGAAGAAGATCCAGACTTTGTCCGTATTGAAGTTCATAAGAATGGCACCATTACTGATCACAAAACAGGGCTGATGTGGAAAGCAGCGGACTCATACATGGAACTCGATAAATGGGTAAGCTGGGATGAAGCCAAAACTTACGTTCAGGAGTTAAACAAGACAAGGTTTTGTGGCTATCAGAACTGGCGTATGCCAACAAGAAAAGAGGCCCAGGCAATTTATGATGCTTCAAATCCTGTCACGGATAACTATGGTGATATGGTTTTTTTAGTCAAGGGTTTCCCCGCCGGGTCTGGTTTGACTTGCTGGACCAAAACATTGAATAAGTCTGACAAGGGTCTGGCCATACGTTTTCATTACTATAATGGGGACTATAAGTGGCACCAAATGGGATTACGCAGCCACGGTGTCCGGGCAGTTCGGGATATGGAAAACGAACATAAAAGATATGGGTGAACAAGGCTCAGGAAAAGGTGGCGAGCGATTTATAGAAGGGGATGGCGACACGGTTATTGATGCTGCTAAACGTCTTGTCTGGCTTAAAAAAGATACCTGGCAATTGGCTGGGAAATGGATGAACCAACGCCAGACTAAAGAGTTTGCTGCAAGTCTTAACCTGAAGCGGTTTGCCGGTTTTTCCAACTGGAGAATTCCCACGGCAGAGGAGGGTAAAAGCCTCTTCGATAAAAAACTGAAAAATACAGATAATATGGGACAGGTAATTCATATACCCAGCTTGTTTGAACCCGGGTGTGGTTTTTTGTGCTGGACCAGCGATGTTCGTCATAATATACAAGGTGTGCGCATCAGCTTCCGAAAAGGAGCGATCATGTATGATGATATTTTTCGTGTGTCCAGAGGGACGACAAGACTGGTCCGAAATATCGATAAGCAGGATGACTGAAAATAAAAGTCAAAGTTGGAGAAAAGCGTGGATTTAAAAAAACGATTTGTAGATAACGGCGATGGTACAGTTACCGATTTGCAAACCAAGCTGATATGGAAACAAACGGACTCTTTTCAGGATACCAGCAAATGGGTGAATTGGTATAAGGCATTGGAATACATCAAGGGGCTGAGAAACGAGAAATTTGCTGGATATGATGACTGGAGAATGCCGACTCTGGAAGAGGCAGAAAGCCTTTATGATGAGGATCATGTTATTCGAGATATGGATCGCATGGATATTTACATTAGCGATACATTCTCACCTGGTGGTGGTTTTACGAGCTGGACATCGAACGAACTTCCCCATGCTACGGCTGCGATCTTTTATTATCGTTATGGTCATGGGAACGCTAACCACAAAGAAGATATTACTAAGGATTCAGTGCGGGCTGTTCGAGACATCGAAAAGCGCGAAGATGCGGGTGGAGCTTTTAAACAATATCCAGGGTTTTCAGATTCTCCTCTTCCCCGCTGATAAGCTTTTTATTATGGCTTGATTGTAAGTTTTGCCGGCACCTTATGGTGGGGTGGAAATCCAGCGATCTAAAAAAAATTTTTTGAGAGGGAATTGTCATCGAAGCTTATAGGGAAATTAATAAGCAGGAAAGTGAAAACTCGAAAATGACGTACAGGTTCGAGGAAGAGAACTATATGAACACGTACGTTCTGGAAGACTTTTATCACACGCATCCCTTTTACGATTACAGCTATGTTGTGGTGCGTCTACGTGATCAGGATAACCGGGCCAATGATTTTGCCTTTCAATTAAATTTTAATAAAACCTTCAATCCTCTTCCCGATCACCCGCGATTGACGGATGTTCAAACCCAAATTGCCAGAAGGTTTGCTAAAGAAGCTCCGGATGAGTTGATCCTTCTTTTTAAACAGAGGGTCGTTGAAGCGAAAGCCTATGGGGAGAAAAACCCAAGCACTTATCTGGAGTTTGAGCCGGGAAATTATTACAATTTTTATGAATTGTTCCCGCGGAACAAGGAAATGCTCGATTTCAACTTCAATAAAGTTCAATATTTTGCTGAAGACTCATACGATATTGATCCAAGAAATGATAATCGAAGTTTAAAACTTGCTTTTTATAAGTTGGAGCTGGATAACGCAAACCAGGCACCTATATTTTCCTCAACCTATTATTTGGATGAGCGACTGAGGGAGAAAGAGGATGCAAAGCTTGATCCCTCCAACAGCGATATGTTGATAGCAATCAATCAGTCAATTCCTGACTTTAATGAGAGATTAAAAAAACGCTATAAGGAAGCAAAAAAAATTGGTCAGGAATTATTGAAAAATGCACCTGAAATAAAAGTGCAGGAAGGGAAGATAAAGCCTAATGAGCCTTGTCCCTGTGGATCTGGCAAAAAGTATAAAAAGTGTTGTGCCCTGATGCTGAACTGATTTGTAAAGTTGAAGGTGATAGGTTCAATAAACGGGTTTTCTGGAAAATGGAAACTCATTTTATATAATTTCATGGTATGAAATCATGGCGAAAGAGAGAAAAGTTAAAAAGGTACAGGCCCGTCATATTCTTGTGGGTAAGAAAGAGCTTGCTGAGGAGTTGAAGGAGAAAATTGACCAGGGCGAGGAATTCACAAAGCTGGCCGAGGAGTATAGTGAGTGCCCTTCAAAAAAACGGGGAGGAGATCTTGGGTGGTTCGGTAAAGGAGCCATGGTTCGTCCTTTTGAAGTTGCCGCGTTCACTGCCAATGAAGGCGATGTGGTTGGCCCGGTCAAGACAGAGTTTGGCTGGCACTTGATATATGTCTACGAGATTCAGGAAGATGTTAACCCCGATGCAGGGCCGCCAACGGGCGATGAAGATGCCGATGAAGATACCCTGCGACTGGTAGCAGAAAATTATGCACATGAGTTTATGATGCTGGGATACACCAGTAAAAAGGTTTTGAGTCTTTTTACCAGCCCGCATTTTAAATCAGCGAATACGGTCTATAACATTTTAGGGCCGGATGCGATTAATGAAGTGATCGCAAATGTATTCGGCCAGAAGGTTGAGTCTACGGTATCTAAAGATAATGAGGATGACGAGAAAAAAGAAGAATGAGGGTTTAAAACATAAAAGCGGGGCTCTCGTATTGAGAGCCCCGCTTTTTTTATAACTTCCTAAAGGGTAACGCTGTCAACGCTGAGGATGTGGGAGGTATCGCGTAACTCCCGCAGGGTTTCAGTTGTAGGCGGCGAATCTATATTAATGATGGCAACCGCATTGTTGGTTTCTCCTTGTCGACCCAGATGCATGCCCGCGATATTCAGGTTATTTTTGCCGAGAATATTTCCAAGGTTGCCGATCACTCCCGGGACATCCATATTTTTTAGAACGAGCATATTTTTTGAGAGAACAGCTTCCATACTGTATTCATCAAACTGCACGATTCTGGAATCTCCTTTACCAAAAATACTTCCTGTTACACTTCGCGACCCTTTCTCACTAGTGATTTGTACTTGAACAGTACTAGTATATTCGTGCACTTCGTTACTAATTGACTCATGCACTTCAATTCCTCTTTCTTTTGCAAGAAAAGGTGCGTTGACCATATTGACTCCATCAACAGAGCGGTTGAAAAGACCTTTTAAAATGGCATTTGTGACAGGTTTTACCTGTAGTGTAGAAACTTCACCCATATATTTAACCTCTACAAGTGTAATAGGGCTATCAACTAGTTGAGAAATAAAACTACCTAGATCTTCACCCAAGATGATATTGGGCTTTATTTGGACTAGAGTTTCAGCATCAATTGACGGTACATTAACCGCATTACGTACATTACCATTCTTAAGATAGTCAATGATTTGATCGCACATCGAAGTTGCTACCTTCACTTGTGCTTCTCCAGTAGAAGCGCCTAGGTGAGGGGTACAAATAATTTCGTTAACTTGAAGGAGAGGACTATCAAGATCCAGGGGTTCATTTTGATAAACATCTAAAGCTGCTCCAGCAACCTTTTTATCTTTGATTGATGCAATCAGTGCCGTATCATCGATTAAGGAACCTCGAGCACAGTTTACAATACGAACGCCCGTTTTCATTTTGTCAAACTGCTTTTTCCCTAAAAGCGCTGTGCCATCCGCCTGCCCAGGGGTATGTAAGCTAATAAAGTCTGATTGAGCAAGCAAAACCTCCATTTCTACCAATTCTACACCAAGTAACTCAGCTCTTTCCCGGGTAATAAATGGATCATACCCCAAAATTTTCATTTGGAAAGCGCGCGCTCTTTCGGCGACATGAGAACCTATTCGACCTAATCCTATAATACCAAGTGTTTTTTCAAAGAGCTCTACTCCCATGAATTCTTTTGGGGCCCACTTTCTATTTTTTAATGCAAAACTTGCTTGTGGAATATTTCGGGACAGGGACATCAGTAACGCCATAGTATGCTCAGCAGTAGTTATCATATTGCCTTCTGGCGCATTCATTACAATAATTCCTTTTTTCCCAGCTGCCACTAAATCAATATTATCCACACCCACCCCAGCTCGTCCAATCACCTTAAGGTTGTCAGCCGCTTCAATAATTTCTGCAACCACTTTAGTGGCACTTCGGACAATTAGCCCCTCATAAGCGGGAATGATTTTTATCAATTCCTCCTTTGGAAGACCAGTTTTTACATCTACTTCAATTCCAGACTCTTTTTTTAGTATTTCAACCCCCGTTGCCGAGAGATTATCAGATACAAGAACTTTCATTCGCTAGCTCCAAGTAATGATGGACGTTGATAACCGGCGGTTTCCTCTAAGGCGTAGGGAAGATTGCCAACCCTTATTCCTGAATATCATTTAGCACTACCCGCACTTTTTCTAACAACACCGTAATGAATCAGACAGATAACATAAAACAGCCATAGATCAAAATATAACTCTTAGGCCTTACGCTTTTCAAAATCCTTCATATAATCAATCAGGGCATCAACACCAGCTTCAGGCATGGCGTTATAGATACTCGCTCGCATTCCTCCGACTGAACGATGACCTTTCAGGGTGGTTAACCCGGCATCCTCCGCACCTGCTAAAAATTCTTTGTCCAAGTCAGCATTGGCCAAAACAAATGGTATATTCATCCAGGACCGCGAACCTTTTTCCACGGGATTACTATAGAAGTTTGAATTATCAATTGTGGCATACAATTTATTGGCCTTGTTTTCGTTCAATTTTTTCATAGCGGAAAGACCCCCTTGTTTTTTCACCCACTTGAAGACCAGGCCCGCCAAGTAGAGAGTATATGTCGGAGGAGTATTTAACATTGAATCCGCTTCAGCTTGTTGCGCGTAATCGAAAACACTCGGGGTCGTAGATAACGAATTCCCAATAAGATCATCGCGAACAATTACTAACGTGACGCCCGCCGGTCCAATATTTTTTTGCGCGCCCGCATAAATCAGCCCAAAACGATTCACATCTATTGGACGGGATAAAATCGTCGAAGAAAAATCACCAACCAGAGGCACATCCCCGGTATCGGGAATCCAATGAAATTCCACACCACCTATTGTTTCGTTTGGAGTGTAGTGCACATAAGCCGCATCTGAACTCAAGGACCACTTCTCAAAGGGAGGAATGGTGGTGAATTTATCAGCTTCAGACGAAGCCGCAACATTCACATCGCAATATTTTTTTGCCTCAGCAATGGCTTTCTTTCCCCATGCGCCAGTCCAAATATAATCAGCTTTAGTTTTCCCACGAAGCAGATTCATGGGAATGGTTGCAAACTGAGCCGTCGCACCCCCTTGTAAGAACAATACCTTATAATTGTCAGGTACATCCAACAGTTCACGGACATCCTTTTCCGCTTCCGCGTGAACAGATACAAACTCCTTACCTCTGTGACTCATCTCCATGATCGAAGCCCCAGAACCATGCCAATCCGGCAATTCTTCTTGGGCCTGCTTCAACACGGCTTCTGGTAACATCGCTGGGCCAGCACTAAAATTATATTTTCTGGGCATAACTACATATCTCCTGCTTTGGTCATGAGAGACAAAAACTCCCTATGGCCTATTTAACGTACAAAATTAAAATAAATATTCCCTTAAGTCTCAAAGAGACATAGAGCCTTTTAAATCCAATAAAGGGGAATTTGAAGGTTGGGATATTTTTATAAATTTCCGGGTTTTTGAAGAAATAAACCCGTGATTACCCCGATCGAAGTTCGACCATGAACCTTACTTTATAAAGGAATTTAGTCTTAAAATCCAGTTTTTCTGGTTAGGAATTGATTGCGGGCGGGGGTCAGGTTTTATCCGGATCGGATGGAGAATCTTTATCTTCAAGCTCAAGCCCCAGATCTTCTATTTCGATTTCAGGAGTTTCTTCCTTGCTTATGGTGAGAGGACCCTCTGAGTCATCAATCTCCAGTTTTATTTCAAATTCTTCGGATTCAGCCGGTGGTGTTGTCGTTTCCGGGGGCTTTGGCTCCTCACTCATATCCAATGATACATCATCATTTCCAAGGTCCAGAACCGGGGCTTCCGGTTCATCTTCTTCATTCAAATTTATATCAGGAGTGATTGTAAGACCTTCCTCGGCAGACTCTGGTTCAACAACAACGGTTTCGTCACTATCACCTATTTCATTTACTTTCAATACTGTATCATCTTCTGGTGGATTAATTTCGATCTGTTCTTCAGAAGTAGAATCATTTAATCCATCAATTTTTAGATCTATATTTTCTTGGTCCTGTTCTGCCATTTCTGGTGTTTCGCTGATTTCGATTTCTGGCTCCAGGCTGTCTTCGGCAGTTTTAGAATCGGTATCTGACGTTGCTGAAATAGAAGCTTCCTCTTCTATTTCTATAGGCTCTAGTCCTAACCCTAGTCCCTCTACTTCCATTTCCTCTAAATTGATACTGGCATCCGTGCCAAAATCCATGGAACTGAAATCTGTGGTCTTTTGATCAGAACTGTCTGATTTTAAATTGGTTTCAGACTTCTCTTTTTCAGCATCGGACAAGTTTAAAAGAAACTCTCCTTTTTCGAGCTCAGGACTTTTTTCTTTTGGGGGTTCAGCAACAGCAATACTATCCTCTGCCTGAGGAATGGCTTCACTGGATGATTCTTGTTTCGCTGGAGCCTGAGATTGGGAAAAAATCGAAAATGATTCATTGCGGAAAAGGGACTCAGATGAGAGTGAGGCCCCCTTAAAACTGAAGCCACAGCTACCACATTCCTTTTCCTGTTTGAAAGAAATGTAATTACAGTTTGGGCATTGCATAGTAGAAAAATATATTAAATATCCTCTAACGTCAAGAAAAATAAATGATTATAGATTTTCAGAGAGTTATCTCCCGTTTTTTGGAGTATTACTTTTTGTGATATTTGAAAGGAACCGGTCAACTATTTATCGTGGCAGTTATTGAGCTAAATTCTGCCCTGCAAGGTGTGAAATCGCATAACTATTTGTTTGTTTGGATATTAATAGACCTCTTTTTGAGGGGTTGTTCTAGGTGGTTGACGCTTGCAGGGATTTTAGTTAGAATCACGTTATCCATTAATATTCAATCAACAAAACCTTTGGTTTGCTCGTGACCGAAAGAGGTTTCCCAGCACAGGATTTTTTGTGAAGTTTAAAAAAATCAGCCATTTATTATGCCTCGTTCAGTTCAAGCTTGGTGGTTTGACCTTTCCAATTTTTGAACCTGTGCTCCGTTTCTTTGAAAATAAGAATCCGGAGGTTCGCAGGCACTTCAATCAGGCTCTTGCCAGTTTGAGCGAGAAAAAGCAGGCTATCGCTTTA
>WAHY01000011.1:2311-25293 GCA_009873635.1 Nitrospinota bacterium | reverse complement strand
CTATGCGATGAAAAGTGGGGAAAGTAAGGGGCGTCAGCATTTCGAAGAAGAGCATCTCTACAGAACGCGATTCCAAAGAGATCGTGACCGGATCATTCATACCTCCGCTTTCAGAAGGCTGGAATATAAGACACAGGTCTTTGTCTATCATGAAGGTGATTATTACCGGACTCGCCTCACCCATTCGCTGGAAGTGGCGCAAATCGCACGTTCTATTTGTAAATCCCTGCAACTGAATGAAGACCTCACGGAAGCGGTAGCCCTGTCTCATGATTTGGGACACCCTCCTTTTGGGCACACAGGACAAAATGTTCTGAATCGATTGATGAAAGGGCATGGAGGTTTTGAGCACAACAGGCAGAGTTTGAGAATAGTTAAGCTCCTTGAAAAACGTTACCCTGACTTCGATGGACTGAACCTGACCTGGGAAGTATTGGAAGGCATTAGTAAACACTCACAGGATGCTGATAATCCCATCACATCTGATAAAGAAGTCCGTTTTCCTTCCCTCGAAGCCCAGGTTGCCGACTTCGCCGATGGTATCGCCTATAACGCTCACGATCTGGATGATGGCATTACCTCGCAATTGCTTGACCTGGATCAGTTAAGAAAGGTGTCTCTCTGGAAAGAGAATGAAAAAAAATTTGATGACCAGTATTCAGGATTGGATTTTAAACTGAAAAAATACCAGGTGGTAAGGAGTATTATCAATGAGCTCATCAGTGATCTTCGTCAGTCCACATTGGATAACATTGATCATTATCAGATAAGAACGGTGGACGATATTCGACGGGCACCTGTTCGCATTGCGACTTTCAGTGCGGAGGTCGCTGAAAAAAATAAGGAGCTGAAACGATTTCTCCACAAAAATATGTATTCCCATCGAAAAGTTTTGCGTATGGAGTTTAAAGCTGAATTAACACTGGAGGGAATTTTTAATGCTTACATTAAAATGCCCGGACTCCTTCCCGAATCAGTCCAGAATAATGCAGACTCCCTGGAACGTGGGATTTGTGACTACGTATCCGGGATGACAGACCGTTACGCGATAAATGAACACAAAAACCTGTATTCATCTGATCCGGAAAGTTAGTCTGAATGTTAAAAGATATTCTCTCCTTTAATTTTCAAGTTACAACCTGGCCAGATTTCCAATGATACCGCAATTGTAGATATTGATTTTTTTGAAAAATAACTTTTAGGTTCCACGGATTAAATATGGAAAAAATTCAATCTATTTGTGTATTTTGTGCTTCCAGTAACTCGGTAGACGATTTATTCAAACAGACCGCTTTAGAGCTTGGCAAGGAGATGGGAAAGAGGGGGATTAAACTTGTCTATGGTGGGGCTTCAATAGGGCTGATGGGTTGTGTGGCCCGTGGGGTGCATGAGGAAAAAGGGAAAGTGGTCGGTGTGTTGCCTGAGTTTTTTAAAACGAAAGATATTGAATACTCTGAAGCGGATGAGTTGATCGTTACCAATGATATGCGGGAACGAAAGGCGGTGATGGATCAGAGGTCTGACGCTTTTATTGTTTTACCCGGGGGCATTGGAACCCTTGAAGAAGCGATGGAAATTCTTTCCATGCGACAATTACGACTTACCGACAAACCGCTTGTCTTTATCAATACCCAGGGGTTTTATGATGGGCTGCGCGCTACCTTTGAAGAGATGGTGGAATTGAAGTTTGCCAAAGCCAATATCAAGGATATGTATGAAATAGTTGCTGATCCGCAAAGTGCTCTGGAGTATGTGCTAAGTTATGCGCCCGGGAAAACAGATAATAAATGGTTGTAGAAATTAATTAGAACCGGGGACAAGGTTAGCTTGCCTGAACTTCTACATCAGGGTGGATGGCTTCTTTAAGAAACTGCTCAATGTATTGCAGGGTGCCGGTTGTAGAACTGGGACAACTTCCACAAGCTCCCTGGTAATGGACTTTAATGGTTTTATCTTCTACCGCCAATAAGTTGATTCCTCCACCATCATTGGCCAGGGCAGGACGAATGGCAATATCCAGTAAAGCGTTGATCACCTCTGTTTTCCTGTCATCATTGTAAGTGAAAAAGTCTTCTTTATTGAAATCTTCCAAT
Organism: Nitrospinota bacterium; assembly: GCA_009873635.1. Taxonomy (NCBI): domain Bacteria; kingdom Pseudomonadati; phylum Nitrospinota; species Nitrospinota bacterium. The sequence goes on along the minus strand of WAHY01000011.1, from coordinate 23,200 downwards.
ACCGGATGCACGTCTTTATTTTCCTCTGCGTCATCCCCTTTTTCATAAAAATGCAAATGGGTTTCGATAGCGGAACCAACTTTCTCCATAATTGTATGCCATCCCACTGTATTGGACTTTGTTATGGTGACAAAGTTTTCTTTTATATAAACGCTTTGCACTCCAAAAATGCCAAACAAAGTATTAGCCATGGTGTCTTCCCCTGCGTCATCGGGGGAATCAAAAGTTTTCGTTCCAGCTTCTATGACCTTGCCATTTAATATAAACTGGAAGGCATCCGGATTTGGGGTCGGTTGTATGCGAAGGACCTTGAAGCTGCCTTCTTTTTCTGAGGCCGACTCCGTACTCTTCTCATTTTCTATATCCATTGGAATACCAAATTGTTTTTGAATCCAGGCTAGTAAACCCATGTGAAACTCTCAAATATAATGTGGGAAATGGTGGCTCATTATATCTGATTTTCGGTCGAAGAGAATAGTTAGATTTCTTCTTTTTTAATAAAAGTGAGCTTATCTTTAAAAACATTGAAACTTACACCATCGAACAGGGTAAAAGTTACGGTTTTTATCCCTGTTTTTCGGGAAAGGTATTGAATAGCGGCCTTAAGGAGGGTTTCTGCCGCAAGTTCAACGGGGAATCCAAATATGCCTGTGCTGACAGCTGGAAAGGCAATAGACGTCAGCCCTTTTTCTTCAGCACGTTGCAGGCTATTCAGGGTGGCGTTCCTGAGTTTTTCAATCTCATTGCCTTCACCCCATCGTGGCCCGACGGCATGGATTACGAAGCGTGCATTCAGTTTGCCGGCATAGGTGATAGCGGCATTGCCAACGGGACAGGGGCCGATCCGGTCGCATTCTTCCTGAATGGAGGGGCCGCCTTTATTGCGGATGGCGCCAGCGACCCCCGCACCCAGTATCAGGTCTGAATTTGCGGCATTGACGATGGCATCAGCAGCGCTTTCAGTAATATCGCCCTGTTCAAGTTTAATGCAGGAATTATTGATTTGAATTTGCAACAGGCAGATCTCCCGTTGATCCAAATCCCGCTGTGTTGCGGGCTGTTTCATTCAGCTTATCGCTGGGGATAAAAGTTACAGTCTCTACTTTTTGAATGACTAGCTGGGCGATGCGATCTCCCTTCTGGATATGGATTTCATCGTCAGAGTGATTGAACAAAAGTACTTTTATTTCGCCTCGATAATGTGAATCAATCACTCCGGCTCCGCAGTCTAGCCCAAGCTTCACAGCAGTTCCACTGCGGGGCCAGATCAAGCCGGCGTATCCTTCCGGCAGTTCCAGGCTTACACCTGTGGGTACCAGTGACCGGCTACGAGGACCGATAACCGTTGCCTCAATGGCTTTTAAATCAGCACCGGCATCGCCCCTATGAGCGTATTGGGGAAGATAATCACCTTTGCAGGGAACTGTAGTTGAGTCAGCTTGTTTCACTTTTGATTCCATAAATTCTTTATGGTGTAGATTATAAACAAGCGTAGGGAGGAAATCGATTTTAATTAAATCAAAAAAAATCGGGAAAGGGGGTCAACGCCCCGCCCCTCCCGAGTGTAATCTTAAATCTTATCTATGGATCCTTATTAACTAACCGTCCTTGACATGGAGGTGACCTACCAAAACCAACAAGCTCATGAAAAGGCGGGGCGCATCCTTTTTAAGAAAGGAGGCGGGTTACTATTGTGCCGGGTCAAGCCCAGCGTTAAAAAGGGGTTCCATTCTACGCCAATTGGATGGAAATCATCTGCCGACATTGAACGGAGGATTCGGCTGGCGCTCAATACATTTGGGGGTTTGGGAAGGGGTTTGAGACTCGTAAGCATCCCACTGGCTGTTTTCAAAATTTCAATTCTGGGATGCATCTCATTCATTGCTATGGAACCCACTTTTCTAGTAACCCGCCGATGGAAGATCTGCAGCTACTCTCAATTCATAATTTCTGCTGGAGGAGCTGAAGCTTGGAACCTGACCACGCACCTTTCACGGCACCCGATCCTACAAAACAGTTCCTTGTATATTGTATACTTTTGAGAAAGTACCACTACATATTGTACCTGTCAAGGCCTAATTTGAAAAAAATTGCCAAAAAACTAATAAATCCTTTTTTTATATAAGTTTATGGGGTAGTTGGAAACTCATTAATCTTTGTTTTGTCTTTTGCCTACAACATAATGTGTAATTTAAGTGTGATTATTACAATATAGTGGGGGTATAACCTACGGGTTGTTTAGGGTTAGGATTCGTTTAAAAGAGCCTATTTTGACCTGATTTTATTCAGGTTCGAGGGGATAGAGTCCAGATATTTCTCTTTCACGCGGTATTGAAGGTTGTTCGCTTCAACAAGATATTCTTGGTTCTGTTCAAAAAGTTTCCCAATTTTCAAGGATGCAACTTCCTGCATATTTTTGAAAAGGGTAATTGTAAATTCAGGTGAATTGAGTCCTGAAACCTCAGGGGAAAGGAGAGGGGAGACTGGAGAATTAAACTCCAGCCCTTTCAGGGTCCATACTAAATCATTTCCAAAATGTTCTACCTTGCTTGTTTTCGGTTTAACCAGACTCCATTGAGGCCCACTTTTTTCCAATTCGAAAACTTCATCAGCAGTTTGGATATGGATTTTATTCACATCGTTGCTTTCAAACTTCAGCAGTTTTTTATTTCTCAAGTCATGCAGGTTGCGAAATAATTTTTCGATGACACTTTTTGAGAGGGAAAATACGGTTGGTTCGCCGGTTCGTTGGGAGAATACATACTCGCCATCAGCAGAGTGATTGCCCAATTGCAGCGTCCATGCTGTTGAGTTTTTCATCTTGACGGTAAGAGATTTTCTCGGAGAATCCAGGCCGAACAACTCAGGGCTTTCCATGGAGATTTTTATAAACTGGTTGATTCGAGCTTCTTTAAGGTCAAAGAGCAAGCTGTTGATGGTGGACAGGTCGGCCTGGCATTTTATTGGAGTCTGAATGTTCCAATCATTGTTTTTATCACGGACAACGTGAATAGCTTCTTTTTCAGACTTTAATGTCAGTTCAAGAACATCATCTTCCTCAAACTCCAGTAAGGTTTTGTCGAGGAAATTCACGGCTTTCTGAGAAAGTGTTTCAAACAGTTTGGTGTCTACCAGTACAATATTTTTTGAGTTATTTACTTTGGCATAATATCCCTTGCCTACCTTATGGGTGCCCAGAGAGAGCGTGTGGGTTGCATCGTCTCCTAAAACCAGTTTTAGTGTTGGAGAGTTCAGTCCATAGGGTTCCAAAGACTCCGGGTTTTCATTGACAAAATGTTTGACACGAGAAAATTGAATGGATTGGAGAAAGTTCATAATTGCATCTTTGTCACCTCGAGCATGAATATTCCCTGATATTTCCCATGTGTCATCTGTTCTTTTTAATTCCAGAGGATTGTTTTCACTGATAATCTGTATTCGTCTGATTGAACCTGTACTAAAATTTAGCAGGGTTTTGTCACGGAAATCATAAACAGTTTTTTCAAAGCGAGATTGAGATGACGTCGCCATCATTACTTCAGGGTGGTTCTTCCTCATAAAATAAAGGCTTCCCCCCAGAGGAGTTTCATCGCCAATTAACAGGGTCTCTTCTTGCTTGTTTCGCAGCTTGAAATGAATTTTAAAAAGTGGAGAACTCAGGCCATAAATAGAAAGATCTTTGGGGTTTTCTTCCACCACCCGGGTTTTTTTTAAGTTTTCGATTTCCGAAATAAATGAATCCGCTTCTTTAGTGTCACCCGTTGCTGTTAGAGGTAAGGCGAGCTCCCATTTATGAAGGTCTTTGCGCCTTAAGCTTATGGGCTCCCCTTTACCTGTCAGTGAAAACTCAACCACTTCTTCCGCTTGAAAAGGCAGAAGTTTTTCAGCCTGCTCTTGTTGTTTCTTTTCTTTTTGTTCAGCGGGAACGTCAACGAAAAAATAATAGAGAACCAGGCTCATGAAGACAGCCGCCATCAGAGCAGTTCCTTTAAATCTCATAGCCTGCGCCTCCGCCACCAGATGCGGATCCCTATTGTTGCAATGAGTCCGGGGAAGACTATGATACCCATCGCGAATATTGAATTTCCCAAGGTTTGTGTCATTTGAATAGGAGTGCTTTTTCTTTCTCTTGGGCGTATAGAAATCAACTGCTCTTCTTCGGCCAGCCAGGAAACAGCGTTTAGAAAGAAATCTCCGTTTCCTGAGAAATTTGTGTAGCGATTATTGGAAAAGTCGGAATCACCTACCACAAGAAGTGTGGCTTTTAAGGAAGGTTTGTCTTCATCCGTTTTTCCTGCGATGTTTTTTGTTGCTATGACTGACACCGATACGGGCCCTTTTATGTCTTCACCTTTGTCATAGTTCACGGTTCCAGTGACAAGGCTCGACTCTCCCCAGCTGTTAGCACCTGTTTTTAGTAGCTCGGTAGTGGTGATATCTGATACAGGCACGCTATGGACCGATCTTATTATTGGGAATATGGTCGCCAGGACAAAGTCACTGGTGATTTCATGTTTTGTATATTGATTGACAACGGGAGCTGCGAAATCGCCCCCAAAAAGTTTGGACATGGGATCGATTACGATATTGTCGCCAAGCTCAATACCCCATTTTTTAAGAAAGGTTTCCATATTGGATTCGGACTTGGGGTCGATGAGCATGAAGACAGCGCCGCCGGAGTTCAAATAATCATCAATGATTTTTTTCTCTTCTTCTTGTATAGGTTTCTTTGGGCCTGCAACAACAAGCACTGAAGCATCTTCGGGCACTTCACCGGATTGGAGCAGCAGTAGTCGTTTTACAATGAAACCATCTTGTTCAAGATTTTTTTTGGCGGTTGAATAGCTCTCATCATCATTGCCTTCAATGTTGTTTTCTCCATGACCTTCAAGAAAATAGATGACCTTTTGCTCGTCGCGGGTCACTTTTAAGAGTGCGTTGGTAATATTCTCTTCAGTAGGATTTTGAATCCTGGTTTCTTTGGTTCCACTTTCCAGAGCAACGGTTCCATAAGTAGTGACACCATATTGCTTGGTCACCGCCGGGTTTTTATCCGGATCAATATAGTGCAGTTTGATATTATTGGTTTCTTCAAGATAACCGGCGATCAAGTTGGTAAAGGCAATTTTTTCAGGAGACTCGGTTTGGAAAAAAGCGGTGAGTTTTACTTCGCGTGGGAGGTTGGAAACAAGTTTTTTGGTTTGAGGTGCTAATGTATAAAACCCACCCTCTGTAAAATCAAAACGCTGTTTATGGCGGAATGCCAATAGGTTTATAAATATCAATATGCCAAGAACTATAATAGTCAGGATCAGGGTGTTTGTGCCATATAATACGGAACGCGAAGAAAAGGATTGCTTCAGCCTTGATCTTTCAACAACAACGAAGAAAACTCCATTAATCATGGCAACGGCTGCCAGAGAGGCTGATAAACTCTTGAGGTCTGGCAGGACGCTATAGATAAACAAGGAGGTAAAGCCCAATATCAGGCCCAGCCATCCTGCCATAGGAACGAGTTTTTTCACTATCTCACCTCCATCGATTTGAATCCAGAACGCGGTGACAAAGGAAAAGGCATAGAAAAATAAAACTCAGGTAATACACCAGGTCGCTGGTATCTACCATACCTTTTAAAAACCTATCCATGTGGTCAACAATAGAAAGAAATTGCAAGACCTGTCCTACTGTTGCCTCGGCGGCCTGTGCTCCCCAACCGATGATCCACATGAACAGTGAGAATCCAAAAGTTAGAACGGCAGCTACAATTTGATTGTCTGTCAAGGATGATGCGAAGACTCCCACTGATACATAGCAACCTGCCATCAGCAACACACCCAGATAACCTGTAATGATTGGACCCGTTTCAGGCTCTCCCAAAAGAAACAAAAAGCCCACTGAGTAGGAAGAGATCAGAATCATCGCAGACACTACAAACATACATGCCAGAAATTTCCCCAAAACTATTTCCCTGAGAGGTATGGGAGAGGACAGGAGGAGGCGGAAAGTTTTCATTTTCTTTTCATCGGCAAAGCTGCGCATGGTTATAACAGGGATAATCATCAGCAGTATCACTGACATGTTTTGCAGGCTGGGTTCAATAACCATTTCGTTCAAGTTCAGGGTAATCCCCATGGCTTGAAGTTGTCCTGCCTGAAGAGTCTGAAAACTGAAAAAGTTTAAAATATTAAAAAATATAAAACTATATATGATCAGGAAAACTGCGGTGATCACATAAAAAATGGGCGAATTGAAAAATGACCCTAAATCCCTTTTAGCTATGATCCATGCATTTCTCATATTTCTACATCCTTTTCTTCAATAGTCAGTTTGAGAAATACATCTTCCAGGGTCATTGAAATTGGTTTGATTTCGACAAGACCCCATTGGTTCTCCAGAGATATGCGGGCGAAGTCATCCTGCAAGTTTGAGTTCAATGCGCATTCAACCAGGAACTGGTTTTGTTCACCGGGTAAAACAGAAAGCACTTGATCGATAGACTTCAGTTTTTCCGCTATATCATCTTTTGCGTTTCTTACCGTTAGCGAAAGGCGCTCGCTTTTTCTTAGCGAAGCGGTCAAACCTTCCAGGGAATCCACGGCCGCAATTTCACCTTCGTTGATGATAATGACACGCTGGCAAATTTGTGTGATTTCAGGAAGGATATGCGAGCTGAGTATTATGGTATGCGATGATGCTAATTCTTGTATCAACTTGCGGATTTCTATAATTTGAATAGGATCAAGTCCTATGGTCGGTTCATCGAGAATGAGGATGTCAGGATTATGCACCATGGCCTGGGCCAGTCCTACGCGTTGCTGGTAGCCTTTGGAAAGACGTCCAATAATGCGATGGCTAACGTCTTTCAGGGAACATTTTTCCATCACAGTTTCAACTGCGTTTACGGTTTGTTTTCCTGGAACTCCTCTGACATTTGCGGCAAATACAAGATAATCACGCACAGACATGTCAGGGTAGAGAGGTGGTGTCTCTGGCAGATAGCCTATGATTTTTCTTAGTTCGATTGAATGTTCAAAAGTGTCGTAACCCTTAATTCGGGCTGCTCCGCTGGATGCGGGAAGGATGCATGAAAGTATATTCATGGTCGTGCTTTTACCCGCTCCATTCGGACCCAGGAAACCAACGACCTCACCTTGTGCTATTTCAAAAGATAAATTATTGATGGCCTTTCTCGGCCCGTAGTACTTGGTAAGATTCTCAACCTCAATCATCCTAAAGCTCCTAACAACTGTAATCTTTCCAAGGGGTTTTAAGCTCTTAAATACGAAGAAAACCTAAAGTGAACTGGCAAGCAGAAAAATTTTATACAAAAAAATATCACAGAGGATTCGTAACTTGCAATTAAAAATTTTTAATACAATTTTTCTGGATAGTATTGCGAGTAGCTTGCATGCGGGAATCAGACCTCACCTGGAGTCACACGTTTACCTTTTTGTTGTGCCGATTGATAGATGGCAGTGATGATCTCCAATGCCCGTAACCCGTCTTCACCTGTTGAAACCCCACTCTTTCCAGTACGGAGAGATCTTAACATTTCACGTGCTCCTCCGGTAAAAGGGGATTCAATTTTTTTGGGCTCGGGGAAAGAAACTTTTTCCAGCTCCTGAAATCCGGAAAATCGTCGGCTTTTTTTTGTAACATAGAGTTCCCGTCCGCCATTGCCAATTAGTAATCGGCCTTCTGAGCCTTGAATGTCCAACTCAAAGTTGAAATATTTTCTGGCGCCTCCTCCTTCGATAAATCCAATGGCACCACTTTTAAAACACAACATGGCGCTTGCAGTTTCCTCAATGTACTTTTTACCGCCGGGCCTGTTTTCGTGACCGGATACCCAGGCTACGGGACCGCCAAAAAAAATCAGGAGATCTGTAAGGTGAGTGCCATCGTGAAAAAGAGGACCTCCACCATGTATTGAAACAGGCAGCTTTTCTGGTTTCCAACTCAGAGCATTGCCAATTATGGTTTTTACCTCCCCGATTTTTCCCGAGTGAACCAGTTTGCGTGCTTGTTGATAATAAGCGTCCCACCTTCGTTCATGATTTATAATGAGAGGAATTTTGTTTTTCTTGCAAGCACGAACCATTTCACGTGCTTTTTCCAAGTTGGTCGCTATTGGTTTTTCGCAGAAAATACCTTTGACTCCAGCCTTTACCGCATCGAGGGTCATGCTTGAGTGTAATGATGTCCAGGTGGCAATACACAGGATATCCAGGTTTTCTTGTTGAAGCATGTCCTGATGATCGCGATACAGTCGATTTACATTCCATTGATTCCCAAACATTTGTAGTCGATCTTTGTCTATATCGCATCCCGCTGATAGATCAATAGCAGGTAAGGAAGAAAATCCGCCTGCATGAGTGCAAGGTTTGCCACGTAAGGGATCTTTTTCAAGAAGGCTTCCTATTCGACCACACCCAACAATTCCTGTTTTGAATTTTTTCACTAAAATATGAGAGAGACAGTTTATCGATACAGTTCAGATGGCAAGGTTATTATAACACTGGTGGGAGATAGCAAGTGGTGAAACAAAATTACTTCTGTCAAAGCAGAAAGGATTTTGTTGCACGGGGCCTTTATGCTTATAGGACCCGGATTGATAACTGCTATTGGGGCCGATCAGCCTGCTTATTATGGTTGAAAGCCACGCTGTTGTATTCGCTGATACTTTTACTGAGACGTAAGCGTTGCTCTCTGGGTATCTGTCGAATTTCTTCCGGCTTTATTAGATCGAGGTTTTGCTAACTGATATTTCCGTGGTGAAAACACAAAATAAATTTTTTTTGATTTAATCTGCTCGATTTAGAGGTTACTAAAACCTCTAAATCGAGCTAAAAGATAATAAATTCCTTAGATTTCTTTGCTCAAACTAAGAAACGCTCAAATACTTATTTTTTTATTCATGGCCATCCTTTCAGCTTTTTTAAGAAATCTTCAAGATAGCCATTGACCTAAAAATTAATTATTGTAGAAGCTGTAATATTGATTGTGGAAGTAAGTTTGCTTGACCAACCATAGCTGTTGAAGCCTGCACTAAGATCTGGTTTCGAGTCAAAAGTGCAACTTCCTCAGCAATGTCTGCATCTCTTATTTGAGATTCTGCCGCCTGAAGATTTTCAACTGATATTGCAAGGTTGGAAATAGTTCGAGTCAATCTATTTTGGACAGCACCTACTTTACCTCGAGCTGCTGTGACAGAAGAAATTGCAGTGTTTATTGCATCCAATGCTGTTAAAGCTGCATTGGCAGCGGTAATGCTTACACTATTAATTTCAAGTGCAGATGCTGTGATAGCTGTTAAATTAAGTTGTTCGTTCAAGTTAATTCGACTATCAGCGGTGCTATCAATGCCAACTTGAATGAAAATTTGATTAGCAGAGCTCACAGAGGAAGCTAGAGAGCCATCTACAAGGTTTTGTCCATTAAACTCTGTGGTGTTAGTGATGCGGTCGATTTCGTTTCGAAGAGCGTTAAACTCTAGTTGAATGGTCGCGCGTTCAGTTGAGCCTGTGGTACCTGTGGCAGCTTGAGACGCAAGTTCTCTTAACCTTATCAGCATACTTCCCTGCTCATTCAGAGCACCTTCTGTGATATTTAAAAGTGAGATACCATCATTTGAATTTCGGATAGCTTGCCGAAGGGAGCGGAGATCGGAGCGGAGTCCCTCTGAAATAGCAAGTCCGGCAGCATCGTCAGAAGCTCGGTTAATACGGATTCCTGAAGAAATTCTTTCAACCGATTTTGATAAACGACCATTGTTGATGTCTAAAAGTCTTTGGGCATTAATAGAAGCAGTGTTATTAAAGATTCTGATAGGCATGTTTATTATCCTCCTTGATAATTAGATATGAATCATATTCCCGTTTTCAGCATCCTTGCTGAAATTGAATAAACAGATGTTTCCTTATCTTAAATTTAAAGAATTATGAAACTTATGAAGTTTAGATTAACAATGCCAGTTCGACCAATCCCCTCCAGGAAAATCGAACTATATTTTTACTAAACTCATGATTTCTATCGGGAAATTGAAAAAATAGCTTTATAGTTTTTTTTAATAATTGCGGAGAAAGAATAAAAAAATAACTTTAAAGATTGAAAAACAAGGGCGAGGGGCGACTTAAATAATTGTTTTAAAGGGGTTTGATTTGTTTTCGGGGTGGTTGATAAAAAATTCGCCCTCCAATTGCTGGAGGGCGCAAAAACCATCTTCAAGGATGGTCGGAGGAGCCAGTTAAAGTTATGAATCAGGTGTCAAACAGTTTCATCGAGATACTTTTGGTTAAACTCTGCGATTCGCTGAGTTAGCTTTAAAAAGTCTTCTCCAGGAATTTGTCGAACGACTTTTCCTGATTCACGATCTACAACACGTATAACCACTTCGTTTGTTTCCGGATTAACTTTGTAATCCACCTTATGACCAGTTGATAAACTTATCTGATCCAACACCGCAGTATCTGCAAAACCGGTTGCTTCTTTATTTGCATCAACTCCCTTTGCGGTATTGGACCCGCTACGGAAATGCTCCTTTGAAGGCTTTTGGTTTCGCCCGGTTTGCTGCACAGGGCTGTTTAACCTACCTGTAAAGGAGGAAATATCTAGTGACATATAGACCTCCTGCTGGTTAAATATTATTGAAAACTAAAATAAATTTGTTTTCTAAAAGGCTAATTAATAAAGTTATCCCAAAAGCTGTAATATTGATTGTGGAAGTAAGTTTGCTTGACCAACCATAGCTGTTGAAGCCTGCACTAAGATCTGGTTTCGAGTCAAAAGTGCAACTTCCTCAGCAATGTCTGCATCTCTTATTTGAGATTCTGCCGCCTGAAGATTTTCAACTGATATTGCAAGGTTGGAAATAGTTCGAGTCAATCTATTTTGGATAGCACCTACTTTACCTCGAGCTGCTGTGACAGAAGAAATTGCAGTGTTTATTGCATCCAATGCTGTTAAAGCTGCAGTGGAAGCGGTAATGCTTATATCACTAATTTCAAGTGCAGATGCGGTAATAGCTGTTAAATTAAGTTGTTCGTTCAAGTTAATTCGACTATCAGCGGTGTTATCAATGCCAACTTGAATGAAAATTTGATTAGCAGAGCTCACAGAGGAAGCTAGAGAGCCATCTACAAGGTTTTGTCCATTAAACTCTGTGGTGTTAGTGATGCGGTCGATTTCGTTTCGAAGAGCGTTAAACTCTAGTTGAATGGTCGCGCGTTCAGTTGAGCCTGTGGTACCTGTGGCAGCTTGAGACGCAAGTTCTCTTAACCTTATCAGCATACTTCCCTGCTCATTCAGAGCACCTTCTGCGATATTGATAAGTGATACCCCATCATTTGAATTTCGGACAGCTTGCCGAAGGGAGCGGATATCAGAACGAAGTCCCTCTGAAATAGCAAGTCCGGCAGCATCGTCAGAAGCTCGGTTAATACGGATTCCTGAAGAAATTCTTTCAACCGATTTTGATAAATGATTATTGTTGATGTCTAAAAGTCTTTGGGCATTAATAGAAGCAGTGTTATTAAAGATTCGAAGTGGCATTGCAATCCTCCATGATTGGTTTAATGGGCCCCTATTTTGATATAAATATCAAAACAAGCCTCCAAGCTTTTAGCCCTTAAGTTATAAGTACTTTTTATGTACTCTACTTTTTTTATCCCACTAATCGTCCATTGATTAGTTTCTAAATTAGGATACGAATGTGCTTAATGAGGCATATCGGAATATATTTATGAATCTTTAGAAAAAATTAGGTATGGGAGGGAACTAAGCTGCTCTACGTAGGCAAGGTATCTTAAATAATTGGGTATATCGAAAAAGAATTTGTTAAAAAAAATGGTCCTTTTCTATTGCAAAACTACTAGTTGACAACAGGAAATCATTCATTAGCTTATAAGAATTGGGAGCTTTTTCTGCCGCACGATGATTCTCAATAGCTGTGGTTAGCTGTAATTTTAAATTCTGTAAATCACTTTTTAAATCTGAGGATCGTTGTTGCAATTTTTTAATGGTATTGCACGCGTTTTCAATAGCCCTTATATTATCTATTGTATTTTGAAAGACTTGATCTCTTACAACTTCTAGATTTAATACCTTAGTGTTAATAGGAGGAATGTTAAGTATTTCATTAAGGTTAATAAACGAGTCTGTTCCAGCTAGTATGCAAATATGTTTATTTTCTTTTTCTGAAGCAGATAGTGCACCATTAAGAAGTTTATAACCTTTATATTTACAGCAATTACTTATTTGGTCAAACTCGTTCAAATTTAGTTCTATTTTATCTGATAGCGATGACTTTTGCACTTTTCCCATATTAGATAATGTAGATGGAGTCAAATTTTTTAATTTATATAAAATGCTATTTAGTTTTATAGAAAACTCATCTATTGTAGAAGTTATTTCCATTCCTATAGAAATATTATAAATTGCCTGGTTGAGGCTTTTTATATTTATTCTTTTATCTGAATGGCTTGTAAAAGTTATCGTCGAAATATTTATCTCTGTTTGAGTTTCGTAGAAATTAAATTTAGTGCCCAAATCCTTTATTTGATACATTTCAAACTCTCATAATCTTATTCCGTTATAAATCAATTAAGCGAGTAGCTGTAATATGGATTGTGGAATCAGATTAGCTTGACCAACCATTGCTGTAGAAGCTTGAACAAGAATCTGGTTTCGAGTTAGAGTGGCGATTTCTTCGGCGATATCTGCATCCCGGATTTGAGATTCTGCTGCTTGAAGATTTTCAACTGAGGTTGTAAGGTTTGCAACTGAGCGAGTCAACCTATTTTGAACCGCACCCACCTTACCACGTCCCTGAGCTACAGATGCAATAGCATTATTAATAGAATCAAGGGCTGTTAATGCACCTGAGGCACTTGTAACTGATAGACTTTGGATTTCTAAAGTTGTAGAAGTAATTGCTGAGAGAGCAATACTCTCATTCAGGTTTATTCTGCTACTAGTTTCACTATCACTTCCTATTTGAATGATAACTTGACTGGAAGCACTAACGCTGGATGCGAGTGAGCCATCTACTAGCCCTTGCCCATTAAACTGAGTTGTTGATGCAATACGGTCGATTTCATTACGAAGTGCGGCAAACTCAAGTTGTATGGTTGCACGTTCTGTAGAACCAACAGTTCCCGTAGCTGCCTGAGAGGCCAATTCTCTTAGGCGGATCAGGATGCTAGATTGCTCGTTAAGTGCACCTTCTGCAACGTTGATAAGAGAGATACCGTCATTTCCATTTCTAACTGCCTGTCTTAATACTCGAATATCAGATCGAAGTGCTTCAGAAATTGCCAATCCAGCGGCATCATCAGAAGCTTGGTTGATTCTAATACCAGATGAGATACGTTCTACAGATTTATTAAGACTATCTGTGTTTCTACCCAGAATTCTTTGAGCATTTATCGAAGCTAAATTGTTGAAGAGTCGTACGGCCATTTCCTAATCCTCCACCATGAGTTGGAATTTTTGTGAATCTAATATTCGGTTTTAACTTTTTACTGCCCCTGAAGAGTCTTTATTTTTAGTGGCACACCTTCAGTTTTCCACTATTGCCCCTGAAGAATCTTTTTTTTGATGGCTTTCCTCAGCATTCCATCTTACTTTTCAATCTTTTAAGTCAGAAAGCAGGGTTTTAAGGGTATGTTTGGGTGTCCCTTTTCTTTCGGTACATTTCTGCTTAATTAGATTATCGGAAGCAAAGCTTAGAACTTTAATAAAAAGCTTGAAAAAATCTATAATTTTTCTTCCCACCACTTTTGTTGCTGGACATCACTATTTATGGAAGCTGTATCAGGGTGGTTGTTTAAGTATTCGATAGCGGTTTGTAAACTCAGTGGCGAGTCTGGAGAGTTTGGGAGGTTGTTAAAAATTTCCTCCATAAGTTGAAAATCTTCTTCTGTATCAACAGTCAGTCGGAAGGCGCAATCTTTTAAGTAAAGGGGAACATTAACCCGTTTGATCCTGAAAGAAGAGGGGTGATCATGAAACCAGGTGGTAACATGCTCGCGGTATTTGGAATCTACAGCCTGTTCGTTTATTTTTTTCAAGGTTTCAAAACGAATTATTTCACAGGAACTTCCCAGTGGTACGGGATTATGGGGAATCGTGTAATCGGCTTTCTCAGAAAGATGTGATTGAATGAGTGAAGTTAGGAGTTGTATATCTATCAGTGGGTTGTCTCCACAAACCCTGACCACATGCTCTGTGTTTATATTTTCTGCCGCTTTAATAAACCGGCCTAATACATCTTCCTCCGGACCCTGGGAAACCTCAATTTCAAGCCGGTGAGCCAGTTCAATCAATGGATATTCTAATTTACTTTCTGGTATTGCCAGTAGGATGAGATCAATTTCCGGCACCTGTTTCAAACGAATGATGATATGCTCCAGCATAGGCAGCCCGGCAATCTGGCGCAGGCTTTTGCCAGGAAGGCGGGTAGACCCTAATCGAGCTTGAATGATAGCGGTGACAGAAACCATTTTTTATGCATTAAGTAGAATTCCCGCTGGTATTGTAACCTTTTGAAGGGGATATGTAATGTCCAAATCAATTCGTTCCCTTATTCGGCCGCCTTCTTTGAAAGAAGGCGATGTTGTGGGCGTGGTGGCTCCAGCAGGTCCGGTGGACCAGGGACAGCTGGAGAGCGGGTTAGAAGTGATACGCAAAATGGGGTTTATACCTTTATTAGGCAGGCATATTCATTCCCGTTCCCGTTATATGGCCGGCTCAGATGAGGAGCGAGCCCGGGATTTTATGGCTATGTTCCGGAATCCAAAGGTTCGTGCAATTTTCTGTGCCCGTGGAGGGTATGGTGCTAACCGCATACTTTCTTACCTTAACCGTGAAGAGATAAGGGCGAACCCGAAGGCCGTGGTAGGTTCCAGCGATATCACCATGCTTTTGCACTTTCTAGTTCAGGAATGCAGATTGGTTGCGTTTCATGGGCCAATGATTGCCGGTAGCTTTGGTCGGGCCAAAATGAAAAAATCATGTTCTCAGTTCAAGGCACTATTGACAGGGAACCCTAAAGGTAAGACCTTTTACTCCTCTGGCGCGAAGGTATTTTCCAAAGGGGTCGCGCAGGGAAAAATTACTGGCGGTTGTTTAACATTGTTGTGCCGATCCTTAAAAACTCCTTATGAAATTAACACTCGAAACAAAATATTGCTGATCGAAGATGTTAACGAGCCTTTATACCGGATTGATGGGATGCTTTGGCAATTAGCAAATGCGGGGATTTTTAAAAGTGTAAGAGGAATAATTTTTGGCGAGATGGTGAACTGCCTGCCACAACGTAAAGGTGATGGAAAGCTTGAAGATGTTCTCGCAGATCTTTTTCCAAAACCCGGAATTCCTGTTTTGACTCATTGCCCGATAGGCCATGGAAAAGAAATATGGACGCTTCCTTTTGAGACATCAGCAACTCTTGATAGCGAATCGAAAACCCTGGAGCTCAAGCATTGCGGAGTCAAGCAGGTCAGCCGGGCCTGACTCTGACCCCTTTGGATTGCAGGAATGTCTTGGTTTCCTGAATGGTAAACTCTTTGAAATGAAAAATGGATGCGGCCAGCACGGCTGAAGCCTTTCCATCCACGATGCCCTCATATAAATGTTGAAGGGTGCCAGCTCCTCCTGATGCTATAACGGGAATCGTCACTGATTCTGAAACTGCTCTATTGAGCTTGATGTCATATCCGATCTTGGTGCCATCGCGGTCCATACTTGTGAGTAAAATTTCGCCCGCGCCATAAACTTCCATTTTTTTTGCCCACCTTTGAACATGAATTCCCGTGGGATTTCTTCCACCATGCGTATATACCTCCCAGGCCGGTAATGTTTCAGATGGTTTTAATAACAGTTCAGGGTGTTCAGGGCCCCATTCAGGGGGTGTGGATGAGGAAGTGGAACCCTGTACTTCTTTGGCATCAATAGCAACGACAATGCACTGGCTACCAAAACGTTTTGCGGCACGCTGTACAAAACCTGGATCTTTAACTGCGGCAGTGTTGATGGCTACTTTGTCAGCACCAGCCTTCAGGAGGTTACGGATATCATCCAGTGTGCGCACTCCCCCGCCAACAGTCAAAGGCATGAACACTTTCTCGGCAGTACGTGCTACCACATCCAGGATGATGTCACGTTTTTCATGAGAAGCTGTTATGTCTAAAAAGGTCAGTTCATCAGCGCCTTCAATTTCATAAGCTGAAGCAACTTCTACCGGATCACCCGCATCACGAAGGTTTACAAAGTTGACTCCCTTGACCACACGGCCATCTTTTACATCCAAACAGGGTATGATGCGTTTAGCTAACATTAATGGCTTCCCGGGCCTCTTTATATGTGAGGGTTTTATCGTATAAGGCCTTGCCAACTATAACCCCTTCAATACCATGGGATTCAAGTTTGGCCAGATTTTTTATGTCTTCCAGGCGGCTCACTCCTCCCGATGCGATGACAGGTAGTTGCGCAGATTCAGCAAATTCTTTTATGCTCTCCAGATTAGGGCCCTGAAGCATGCCATCCCGGCTAATGTCGGTGAAAATAAATCCGGCAATGCCATAACCCCTCATTTGTTGAGCGAGATCAGTGGCTTTTTGCTCAGAAACTTCTACCCAGCCTTTTACTGCGACCAACCCATCCCTGGCATCAATACCAACAATAATTTTGTTGGGGAAACGACGACATGCTTCTTCAACAAATGCCGGTTCTTTTTGGGCCACAGTTCCCAGGATAACCCTATATGCTCCTGCCTTAACATAAGCATCAATGGTTTCAAGAGTTCGGATCCCTCCTCCGACCTGAATATCTACAGAACTGCTGTATATAATGTTTTTTACTATTTCAATATTTTTAGGTGAGCCCTCGAATGCTCCATCCAGGTCTACAACGTGAATGGTCTGCGCACCTTCTTCATCCCAATGATTAGCCATTGAAAGTGGATCATTAGAATAAACAGTTTCCTGGTCTGCCTTTCCTTGAACAAGGCGCACACATCTGCCATCTTTTATATCTACTGCTGGAATTATTCTCATCGGGAGTTTTGCTTGAAAGGTTTCTAAATAATACCCGATATTAACAGAGCTGTTTCGCTTCTTCAACGTTGTTTGCCAAGTTCTGGATTGCGTTATATAATCCGCGCGGAATATTGTTGATTTTTTACGGGAGTGATTGTGAAAGCCAGTGAGACCAGACTTGAAGGAGTATTGCTCATAGAGCCTACTGTCCACCTTGATTCTCGAGGACGATTTTTTGAAAGTTTTAGAAAGGATAAATACCTTGCCATGGGGATCAAAGATGAGTTCGTACAGGAAAATCAGTCGCTCTCAAGTAAAAATGTATTAAGAGGACTTCATTACCGGGAAGCCCCGGAACAGGCTAAGCTGGTGCGAGTGGTCAAGGGTGAAGTCTTTGATGTTGTTGTGGATATAAGAAAGGACTCTCCAACTTTTGGTAACTGGCAGGGTTTTAATTTATCTGACGCCAATTGTCTTCAACTTTATGTTCCCGTTGGCTTTGCACACGGGTTTTGTGTGCTCAGCGATGAGGCAGAGTTTTTGTATAAGGTGACTCAATATTATTCTGCTGAAAAAGAAAAAGGCATAATGTGGAACGATCCAGATATTGGGATTGACTGGCCCGTATCAGATCCGATTCTATCTGATAAAGATCAACAGAATCCCTTATTGAAAAGTTTGTAGTTCAGCAGTATGAGTTTTGCCGGCAGGATTATTTTGGGTTCAGGTATTTTTTAAATTCATTAAAAGCCAGGTTGACGGTTTCTTCTATATTCAATTCCTGACCATTCTCAATAGAAGCTATATTTTTTACCAGGGTTTCATCGAGATTGTTTTTGAGTTGCTTTTCAAAGCCGCCAGAATCGGTTTCAGCGCGATACAGTTTTAAAATTTCTGTGGCGATGGTTTTCCCCGGTTTGCTATCCAATATTTTGTCGTAATCAAAGCCCTTGCTTTCGCCAAACTCTAAAAGTCTGTCGACCTTTTTTGAAATCTGTTCGTAAGCTTCATCACCTATGGTGGTGTGAACGGAATTGGCAAACACAGGTATCAGGCAGTCAGGGATGCCTGGTTGTCTGATATTCTTTTCCATTAAACGAATAAAAAACCGGCCAACATGTTCTTTACGTTGGTTCCTGTCTTTCCTTTTCATTCGTCTTTTGATTCTGGATTTGTCGCTCTTCTCCTTTAGGTGCATTTTCTGAACTTGAATCAACCAACTGGTTGAACATATTTAGAGTTTCCGCCTCTGCCTGTTTGAAAATATCATCAGAGCTTAAATCGGAATTATCTTTTGCGATTTTTAAAATTTTAAAAATAATATCTTATCTCAGGGTGTCACTCATAATTGTGTTTTGAGTTTTTATGTTAAAGAGAGTCTACTCAAATTATATTATTCCCGGCTAGTAACCCTTATGCCCTGGAAGGAGGTATTTGATAATTTCATTATAACCAAATGGTTTCATGTTATAGAAAAAAACCTAACATAAAATTCCTGAACTACTCAATCGGAACATTAGCGCCTGGAAAATAACTATAAATAAAACAATGGCTTATTTCCCTCCCCTCTGCTCGATGTTTTATCCCTAATGTTTTAATGTTTATATGCCGATAAAAAATACAAGCAAGAAAAAAAGGTTTAATAACTTAGCAGGCTACTGAAAAATGTCTCTCAATGTTGCCGAAATAGGATATCAAGCTACTCCACCGGAGCATAGAAGTGTTCAGGCTTCTGTGGATGCGTTCGTTTCCAGCGAACTGAGTTTGCAAACCCGTGAAGGTGACCTCGTTAGCTTATCGTTTGATAACGAGCAATCCCTGACTGAATCTCATACCCAGACACAAACAAAGAATGGTGAGACTGTTCAGGAGTTCAGCTCAGTAGCCCGTGCGGCTGTTTCTTACTCTTTGACCGTTCAAGGAGATTTGAATGAAGAGGAACTCGCAGCCATTAATAAACTGGTCGCAGAAATTTCTCCGCTGGCTGAAGAGTTTTTTGCCAGTGGAGACTTGAATCTGGAAGACTCAACAAATATTCTTGCTAACAATCTGGGTGAAATCCAGCAGGTAGAGTTGGCTTTGGAAAGGACTGTGGTAGCAACCTTTGAGACTCGAAGCATTACCAGACTGCCGGACGCAGGTGGCATCACTGATATTGAAGTTCTTCCAAGCCAAGAGCCAGAACTTGATACAGATGGTATCAGGGATTTCCCGGCTCTGGTTCAAGCAACAATTGATGCTGTTTTTGAAACGGAAGCCGCAAAGATTCCGGAACAGGATGCTATTCTTCGCTCTTTAAACGACCTTTTGGCTTTTATCCGTAATAGGGTTGGCGAGTTCTTCAATCCGCTAAAAGGTTTGGCCGCCTTTCCTGCAGAGCCTTCTTCTACTGGTGATGGAGCGGTAGACTTAGAGCTAACGACTCCCGCAAATGGATCTGAGCCTCCTCCGCAGCTTGAGCAGTAGCTCGCTGGTGTGAGAGGCCGGGAACATTATCAATTTATTCCATTGTAGCTAGGGCATGAGCGCGCCGTTATTGATGTCGATGGTTTGTCCGGTGAATGAAGTTTGTTCTTCGGAAACTAGGTAGGTTACTAGTTTGGCGACTTCCTCTGGTTTGGACATTTTCCCCAGCGGCACAGCTTTCATAGCTTCTTGATAAGCCTCTTCTTTGGAAACATTGAGGACATCCGCAAACCCTTGCAGGCCTTCTTGTGCCATATCGGTATCGACCCAACCGGGACACAAAGCATTAACAAGTATTTTATCCTGACTGTGCTCTGCGGCTAAAGACCGGGTGAGTCCCAGCAGCCCAGCTTTAGAAGCACAATATGCAGAATAACCCGGCACTCCCAACCTCGCCAGAATGGATGAGATGATGACAATTTTTTTGTAGGGTGCGGAACTTTTATAAATAAGAGGCAGGCATTCTTGAACAGTGTTATAAGTTCCGGTCAGGTTCGTATCTACTACCTCTTGCCACCGGTCGTTTTCTCCATAATTATTTTCTCCACCGAGCCCGGCGTTAGCAATGAGGGCGTATAGAGAAGAGACTTCACTGTTCTTCAGTGCCTGGCGAATTTCTGAGGTGCTTCTGATATCACAACTATGACATTGGTGCTGCTCAGTATTTTTTAATAAAGTTTTCGTAGATTTCAGGTTTTCCAGATTTCGCCCCAGGAGGATTAGGGAATAGTCGTTTTCCGCTAAGGATACAGCAATGCTTCTGCCGATACCTGAGCCAGCTCCTGTGACAGCAATATGCATTTATTTTTCCTGGATATTTTCTGAAAAGGGGTTTTTTGAGGGATTCAATAAAATCTTGATATACCTGGATAAAGTTTCGGCTTTTTCCAATTCGTTGTTATTTCGGTAAACTTGTGTCAGGTTATTCATCATTCGTATTAATGTTTCCCTGTTTGTCGATTGGGAAAGAAAATGTTCCTCAAAAGGTTGTCCAAATTGTTCGACTATTTGAATGCATTCTGCGTGTGACAGCAGACGGCCCTGATGGAACGGGTCAAAAAAAATCGCATCTTTCGGAAGGTTATATTTGGCAATATAATGGCCCGGAAGACCAACGCCAACTATAGGCAACCCCAGCCGCTTCGCAACTAAAATACAAATAACAGAAAGTGTTATAGGCAAACCGGTTTTGTTTTCAAGAACCTTATTGAGATAGCTGTTATCAGGATCCATATAGTTTTCCTGATTACCCCGAAACTTTTCTTTCTGAAAGAGCAGGTGGGTTAATGCTGATACTACTTCAGATGGCCCTGCGTCTGGATTCAAATTCTGTTTCAGTTGGTAAGCAAGGGAATCAAGTTTGTCCTGACTGGCTTCAGGGTCCGAT
>WAHY01000011.1:0-2211 GCA_009873635.1 Nitrospinota bacterium | reverse complement strand
TCGGCAGAATTGCATTTATTACTTTCTGTGCCTGAGCACGAAGAGTAACATCTTCACTTCGAAGAGACATTTCCAGAAAAGGTAAGGCATCTTCACCAAGTTTGACTAACTCGTGACGAACCTTTTCTCTCACAAACTCATCGCGGTCTGTCAATAACTGAATCAAGTATGAAATCTGTCCGGGTGGATTTTGATTGCTCATGGCAAAAGAAACTAAAACCAGGCGGGGGTTTGCCCGCCTGGTTGGGGAAAAATACCGACCGATTAAATATCCGGTTGCGGTGTGGTGCGTAAATAAGGTTTGATTACTTTGTGACCTTTGGGAAATTTTGCCGGAATGTCTTCTGTTTTGATTGCGGGAACTACAACACAATCATCACCATGCTTCCAGTCTACGGGTGTGGCGACCTGATAATTTGCGGTCAGTTGAAGTGAATCGATCACACGCAGAATCTCATCAAAGTTTCTTCCCGTTGATGCAGGGTAGGTGATTGTGAGTTTGACTTTCTTGTCGGGTCCAATAATGAACACCGAACGGACTGTCAAGTTATCCAGAGCATTCGGGTGGATCATGTCATACAGCTCAGAAACTTTCTTTTCAGGATCGGCAATTATGGGGTAATTGACAGTGCAAGCCTGAGTTTCATTAATGTCATTGACCCAGCCCTTGTGTGAATCCACAGGGTCTACACTTAATGCCAGTACTTTTACATTCCTCTTTTCAAATTCGCTTTTCAGATTTGCCACACGACCTAATTCGGTGGTGCAGACAGGGGTGTAGTCTTTCGGGTGGGAAAATAAAACCCCCCAGCCGTCACCAAGATAACTATGAAAATCAATGGTGCCTTCTGTGGTTTCTGCTGTGAAGTTCGGTGCTGTATCTCCTAATCTTATAGCCATAATCTACTTCCTTCTCAAAAAAGATTATAATTGATAAAAATGTTTTACTTATATTGTCCAGATAAACCCAAAAAAGGCTGGGAAAATATTTATTTATCGGATAATGGAATCAGAAACAATTATATCATAGCTGAAATCCACGGGAAATGACCTGAAATTAGCTGGAACTCATTTGCTTGAGTCTTTGTTAATATATAATAGGTACTTTTATTGGATGATTCTCGCTGGTTGAGGGTGCAAAAACATTTTTAACACTGATTTTTAAGAGGTTCTGGCATCAATCTAGAAGAAACAAAAATACTCTTGAGGCAAGTCTGGGCATTTATGCTGATGGGACTCTATGGTATTGGAATTTTCCAAGCGCGTGCGTTGACCCTTCAGCCGGAGTTAGTCACAGCGCAGGAATCAATTTTACCGGATGTGTCCAAGGTAATATTTTTTGGTTTGCTGTTCGTGTCGTTCCTGATAGACATCGTGGAAATGCGAGAGGATAAAGACAAGGCATACCAGTTTTTGTTTTTATCTTTGGTCGCAGGGGGATTTTCAGCTCCAGTCAGTACCTTGCAGTTCAAGGTTATCACCTGGATTTCCAGTGGAGGATAAGAGGTTGCGTATCTTCTCAAAAACATTAGTTGAATTGCGACGCTATGATCTGAAACTTGCCTGACTGATGTTGATTGAGTAAAATGAATAACAATCCAGATATAAAATGTGGGCCGTTAGCTCAATCAGGCAGAGCAACTGACTCTTAATCAGTAGGTTGAAGGTTCGATTCCTTCACGGCTCACCAATAAAATCAATGGGTTACAGTTTAGGCTGTAGCCCATTTTTTATTTGTGTAGGCACAGTGTAGGCAGGAGAGATAAAACAGGTGAGGATTTAAGCTGGGTAGACAGTGTTCATTTTTTTTGTCTGCGATGGCAAATGAAGAGCAAATTAGTTAGGTAGGTGTAAAGAATCTAAGGGGCTATCAATAGCCCCGAAGACTCTAGCTAACTTTCTTGAACGTAAGACCCAGTTTTATACCCCTTCGGGGCATGAATGCTAATGAAGAAATATCACATGAGCAAGGTGCAACTGTTAGACGCATCGGGCAATACGTCAGGAAGTAGGGAATAATTATTTTTAAATAATATCTTATATAAAGAAGACAAAAATCATCTGTTTGAATATAACCTTTTTTAAAAATTTTTTGTTTAAGGAGGTTTTTTATGAGTAGTGTTCATGAGCACATGAGTTCGCCTGTCTTATTTATAGGTTCAGAATTAAAGGCGAAGGATGGAATTGCAAAAATGATTAAAAATAATATTT
>WAHY01000010.1:27066-80409 GCA_009873635.1 Nitrospinota bacterium | reverse complement strand
TCGGTTACTTTTATCTTGTGAAAACTGGGCCAGTGAAATTTTGTCCACACAGCGACTTCCTGTTCCGCGTGACATTTTCCACAGGTTTTACCAAGTCCCCCTGAGGCTTTGCCGGCCTTGGCTATGTTGTGGGTTTTGGCCGCCGCGGCAAATGCTTCTGCAGCTTTAATATCAAAGTACTCTTCCCATTCCGGAACCATCTCTGAAGTCTTTTTATATTCCTCAACAAGCTTATCAGCATGTTTATCGACGTTTTCGTAATCTTTTTCCTTCAGGTTCACAAACACTCCTCCAAAATGTGTGCTCATTTTATGCATCTGTTGAATCCATTTTGGTTGTTTACTCTCTGGAGGATAGTATTTTGACAAAGACTTTGGTGGCTCCTTTATAACCATATCTTTAGCTTGAACTGGAACTGCCAGGAAAAAAAAGATTGCAACAAGTAAAGAAATATTTAGGACTGAATTCATGATCTGCCTCCATATACGAGATAAAACAAATTGGGAAGTTATAAAAAGTTTAATTGAAAAAGGCCGTAACAATCAAATGATAACTTGTCAGAATTGGATGGTTTTTTCCCAGATAAGCTCTTTTTCCTTCGACCATGCCGGTTGATATTTTAAGGCGATACCCGCTTTTGCTACCGAATCGAAAAGACGGTAACGGAAATTCACCTTCTTTTGATAAGGCAAAGCCGTTTCCTGCTGGGGAGCGATAATCTCCTTAGCCTGGTCAACCTTTTCCCCTGCTGAGTCTAAGAATGTGATGTAAAGATAAAGCCGGGGATCTCCATTGTCCGCAGTGGGTACCCAATGCGGAATAGTTTTATTAAGCAGGCTTAAATTGAAAAAATTATTCTTAAACTGCGCCTCCATTTGTATGTCTTTTTCTGTTAAGTCGCCGTGTAAAAACTCGTGATTCCCAACCCACTTTTTTTTGTGTAACAAATTTAAAGGAAACTTTTGTGTCAGCCAGTCTTTCTTGCGGGGCATATGGCAGTCCTGGCAGGTGTCTTCTATTCCTGTTTCCTTCCATTCCTTAAAAGTTTTCTGGTGACAGGAACCACAAAGTTTGGAGTTTACGTAATCCGGATTGCGGTAGGTGGGGTGTGGAGGAGCGACCAGATCATAGGGCCCATTCATTTTTCCATCTATAAAATGACAGGAGACGCAATAGATACCTTCATCACGCCGGTCCAGTCTGGGGCTGGGTTTTTCTCCGGTAACGGATTCGGGAATATGGCAGGCCAGGCATTTTTCTTTTGTGCGGTCTTCAGATGCTTCGATATAAGTCTTGCTGGTCCATGAAATGGAGTGCCGGCTTTCCTTCCACGCATCATAAATTTCTTTGTGACATTCAGAACAGCGTTTGGCTTCGGGACGCTCCAGCAGTTCTTTCACGCGAACAAGTTCAAGAGCGGACTCCGGAATCCATTCAAACTTTTCATTGATAAGAAAATAGGCAATAGCAATTCCGGCAATTGCAAAACAGCCTATAGCGGTGAGAAGATTTAAGAGCCTGGCCGAAAGATTCATCGTTTTAGAAACTGGGGAAAACTTAGCGAACCAGGGAAATCCTTGCTCGCTCTATAAAGCGATAGTCGATTTCTGCCACACGTTGCGTGGTTAGAATTGTTTCAGGAAGCGCAGGTCGTTTTCAAAAAACAGCCGTATATCGTTGATGCCGTACTTCAGCATTGATATGCGTTCGATGCCAAGCCCGAACGCGAAACCGGTCCATTCTTCCGGGTCATACTTGACGAAATTTAAAACCGCGGGGTCTACCATTCCGCAACCGAGAATTTCCAGCCACCCGGTTTGCGAGCAAACCCGGCACCCGTCTCCCCCGCAAATGACGCATTGAATATCGACTTCCGCGCTGGGGCAGGTGAAAGGAAAAAAGCTGGGCCGGAACCGGACTTGCGTGTCTTTGCCGAATACTTCCTGGAGGAAAATATTCATAATGCCTTTAAGATGACTGAAGGAAACATTTTTGTCGATCATGAGTCCTTCAATCTGGTGGAACATGGGTGTGTGAGATATGTCGGAATCACATCGGTAGACTTTTCCCGGTGCGATAACACGTAATGGGGGTTCGCTGTTCTCCATCGCATGAATCTGTACGGGAGAAGTGTGTGTGCGCAAAACGGTTTCACCTTCCACATAAAAAGTGTCTTGCATATCCCGCGCCGGGTGGTCTTTGGGTATGTTTAAAGCTTCAAAATTGTAGTAGTCCGTTTCAATTTCAGGACCTTCCTTAATTTGAAATCCCAGACTCATAAAAATGGTGGTGATTTCCTCCATCACCTGGGTGATGGGGTGCAGGGTTCCGGTTATCTCTTTTCTTCCGGGCAGTGAGGTGTCAAAGGTCGCGTTTTTGGAAGACTGGGAAGATTTATCGAGCCCGGCTTCTTTTTCTTCGAGTTTGGTTTCAACGTGCCGCTTGAAATCGTTGATGAGTTTGCCCAGTTGCCGTTTTTCTTCCGGCGCGGCCTCGCGCAGTCCTTTCATGAGAGTCTGAACACAACCCTTCTTGCCCAGGAAATCTATGCGTAATTGCTTGAGTGGTTCTGAAGCAGATTGGATGCGGGAGTCGAATTCCCTGCGGTGTTTTTCTATGGTATCAATCATTTTGGGGTTCGGCAGGATCGACCTGACAACTATTTCCAACGCCAGGGATTTGGTTAACGATTACCCCTCGATAGCTCAGGATAAATTCACGAGCCCACGGGCCCGAAACCTAGCTGAGTTGGGCGCGGGCAGTTTCGGTCAGGGCCTTGAAGGAATCCTGGTTATGGATTGCCATTTCAGAAAGAACTTTACGGTCGAGCTCAATCTCAGCTTTTTTCAGGCCATACATGAACTGGCTGTAGTTCAATCCCTCAGCTCTGACCGCAGCGTTGATTCTGGAAATCCAGAGCCGTCGAAATTCGCGCTTTTTGTTTTTCCGGTCGCGATAGGCATAAGCCAGACCATGTTCAACCGCTTCCCGGGCTTTGCGAAAACAGTTACTGCGGACACTGCGGTAGCCTTTGGCTAATTTTAAGATTTTCTTTCTTCGGTTTCGGGCAACAGTCCCGTTTACTGCTCGTGGCATTTTTAATTTCTCCTTTGGCCTGCACAATCACCAGCGTCAATGCGGCAATGTGTAATTATTTTTGCGATGAACCCTGTTTAGTAAGGGAGCAAAGTTTTCATGCGTTTTGCATCCCCCGGCGCCATGATGGTGGATTTACGCAGGTTTCTTTTTCTTTTGGTGGTTTTAGTTGTCAGGATATGGCTGGTGAAAGCGCTGTTCTTGACAATCTTACCGGTGCCTGTTTTGCGGAACCGTTTAGCGGCACCTTTGTTGGTTTTCATCTTTGGCATTTTTAGCTCCGTGTTCTATTTATTTTTCTTCAGGTTTCTCGTCAGCAGTAACCGCCGGTTCGGGATCAGCAACCGGCTGCACTTTAACGGCGCCGCCTTTTTTAGTCTTTGTGTTTAAGGGTGCCAGAATCATGACCAGAGTGCGCCCTTCCTGCTTGGCCTGCTGTTCAATCATCGCCAGGTCTTCAGTAGCCTCGGCGATACGCTCCAGCACTCTCATACCAAATTCACGATGGACGATCTCACGTCCCTTAAAGAAAATCACCACCTTGGCCTTGTCGCCATTTTCAATAAACCGGCGGACATTCCGCAATTTAAAATCGAAATCGTGCTGGTCGGTATTGGGACGAAACTTGACTTCCTTGAGGTGAATGACCTTCTGCTTCTTTTTTGCCTCGTGCGCCTTTTTGCTAATCTTATACTTGTGTTTGCCATAATCCATGATACGGCACACAGGGGGATTAGCGTTGGGTGCAACTTCTACAAGATCCAAGTCGCGATCTTGAGCCAAACTCAGAGCCTCTTCCGTCGGCATTACACCGATCGACTCTCCGTCATCATCAACCACGGATACTTCTCGTACCCGAATCATATTATTGATACGCTGTTTCTTATTAATTTAAATACAACCTTCTAAAAAATATTAATCATCAGACTCTATAATTCTAGAATCTATGCCAGATTTCAGTTCTGAAAGAAAGGTCTCGAAATCGAGGGTCCGGGTTTCTTTGGAACGGCGTTTGCGAACACCCAGAGTCTGGGATTCAACTTCTTTATCCCCTAAAACGACCATATAAGGGATTTTCTGTAGTTGGGCCTCCCGTATCTTGAACCCAATCTTCTCATTTCGCAAGTCTTTTTCTACCCGTATGTCTGAATTTTCAAGCTGTTTGGCCAATTTTTCGGCATATTCGGCCTGATTTTCGGTAATGGTACAAAGAATCACCTGAACCGGGGCCAGCCACAACGGGAAAGCGCCTGCATAATGCTCGACCAGACAACCAAAAAAACGCTCCAGCGAGCCCATTAAAGCCCGGTGGAGCATGATCGGCTTATGGCGTTGACCATCCTCCTCAATATAACTTATGTCAAAGCGTTCGGGAAGGTTAAAATCGACCTGCACCGTCGATACCTGCCAATACCGGTTCAGGCTGTCCTTGATCTTGATGTCGATCTTCGGTCCATAAAAAACACCCTCGCCGGGGTCCACCTCAAAATCCAGCTTCTTGTTGTTCAACGCGGTTTCCAGCGCCTTGGTTGCCTTTTCCCAGTCCTCATCCGCGCCGACATATTTATCCGGTCGTGTGCTCAAATAAATTTTGTATTCGAAGAACCCGAACGACTGCAGAATATAAACAATCAGGTCGAGAACCTTGGTGATCTCATCTTCAATCTGCGACGGACGGCAGAACAGGTGCGCGTCATCCTGGGTGAATCCGCGTACACGGAGCAACCCATGCAAAACGCCGGAACGCTCGTAACGATAAACCGTGCCCAGCTCACCAAACCGCACCGGCAGGTCCCGGTAACTGCGCAACTGGCTTTTATAAATTTGAATGTGGAACGGGCAGTTCATCGGTTTCATCACATACTCTTTGCCCTCGATATCCATATTGGAGAACATGTTCTCCTTATAGAACTCCGTGTGGCCGCTGGTCTTCCACAAGTCGATCTTCGCCGTGTGCGGACTGATGACCATCTCATAACCGTGCTTGAAATGTTCCTTCTTCCAGAACTCTTCCATCAAGTGGCGAATGCGCGCGCCCTTGGGATGCCAGAGGATGAGCCCGGGACCAATGTCGTCCGAAACCGAGAACAGGTCGAGCTCCTTACCCAGCTTGCGGTGGTCGCGTTTCTTGGCTTCTTCCAGCCGTTTCAGGTAGAGGCGCAGTTCCTTTTCCGTATTCCAGGCGGTGCCGTAAATGCGTTGCAGAACCGGGTTGCGCTCATCCCCGCGCCAGTAGGCCGAAGACGTGTGCAACAGCTTGAACGCCTTGATCTGCTTGGTCGACTCGACATGTGGTCCGCCGCAAAGGTCCGACCAGTCGCCCTGGGAATAAACCGTGATCGCTTCGCCCTCTTCAATCGAGTCGATGATCTCGAGCTTGAACTTCTCACCCATGTCGCCAAACTTTTTGACCGCCTCTTCGCGGGTGAGTTCCGATCGTTCTATTTTGAGATCCTGTTTGGCGATCTCCTTCATGCGCTTCTCGATCTTTTCCAGATCTTCCGGAACGAACGCCTTGTCACGGTGGAAGTCGTAGAAGAATCCGTCTTCGATAACAGGTCCGATGGTGACCTGGGTTCCGGGGAACAGCTCCTGAACCGCCTGCGCCATCAAATGGGCGCAACTGTGTCGAATGGTTTCCAGCTCGCTAGGATTTGCGTTAGGTATCATTACTTAAAATACAGATTAAAAATTATTTTCCCCTTTATAACTCCCTCTCCCTTGAGGGTAAAGGGTTGGGGTGAGAGTGATTCACATTTATTTGTTGTTCATAGACAAAAGGCACCATACGCACCGGTATGATGCCCGACTTTGATCCAAAATCCAATTATTCATGAATTATGGAATGAAAGCCTCTAGCCCCCTCGCCCTTGAAGGAAGAGGGTGGGGGTGAAGGTGGATTTATAAACTACCTTGCCTCACCGGATAAGGCTAACTCAATGAAAAGGTTTTCACAAAATAGGCACGGGCGGTTTCGAACCGCCGACCCCTTGCATGTCAAGCAAGTACTCTACCCCTGAGCTACGCGCCTGAAAAAAAAGATGTTGGTTATTGTAATTCCTACAACGAATTTGGTCAAGTGCGGAGAATCTCCGCAGGTAAATTCGCATGTCTTTATTTTGCCGACTGGCTCTTTCACTTTTCAAAAAGTGCTTGTTCATTGACCTCACTCCGAGCGAGGGAAGGCGTTAGATAAACAATTAACTCCTCTCTTCTCCACTCCGAGTGGGGTGAGGAATTTTTTTTCTTATCAAGGCAGTTTTTACCCTGTTCTGAGGAATAAAACTCATCCGCACAAAATAGCGTAAGCCTATATAATTAAACCATTTGCAAACAAATAATTGTGTTTGGCATCGGTTTTGCTCAAGAAGGGGGTGCAGAAAAATTATTACTACTTGATCGGAAATAACACATGGCCGCAAACGCACTAGCTATATTCGCTGTTAAACCCCCTGTGGAACCTACTGGTCCTAATCAGGATTTAATAGGTGACGACAGTTCAGACTTTAAAAACTTTATGGATACAGCCGTACATAAAACCGACACGGCTCAAAAACCATCCAAAGAAAATTCTCCGCAAAACCAGAATGATACTCAGACTGGTAAGACTCAATCTCAAAAACCGAAGACCGAGCCAAAAGACGAGGAAAACTCAAATTATCAAGAGGTCTCAGTCTCTTCCCAGGACAAACCTCAAACAAAACTCGAAAGGGTTTCCAAAGAGTCCCTCATAGAAGATACAGAGGTTCTTTCCGCCCAGTTGCAGGAGCTTGATATCAACCAGGATCAGTTTGAAGCATTATTGGATCTACTGGGTTTAAACGGTGATGCTGATATGGATGATTTGCTCGAGACATTATCTCAAGCATTAAACATGGCCCAGGAAAATGCTGTTGAAAAAACACAGGAAAACGCTGTTAAAAAAACAGGTGTTGTAGATCTTTTAAATAGAATTCAACAAAATAAAGGGGAGGCGGTTGATCTTCTTAAGCAGGCTGGTTTGTCTGAGCAGGATGCAAATAAACTGCTGGATCATTTACAATCTTTGAAAAATGCACACGCTCAAAAAGAACTTAATAAGGAGTTCGATCTTCAGGCCAAAATAGATTCTCAGTTACGCCAGTCTTCTGAAACAACCACAAAAAATTCTGAAATTGAAAATACTCAGGATGATACTGAAGAAGGACCAAATGTATTAGCACAACTTAAGAATCCTGCAAAAGAAACTGAAAAAACCGACACCCTCTCTAAAAGAACAGAAAAGACCAATAGCTCTTCTTCTGCTGACAAGCTCCATGAAAAATCAAAACAAAATGAGGCTCCAAGAATTACCAATCAGGAACCGGTAAGAGAAAAGCCTGGCGCAACTTCCAATCTAGGTGAGTTGTTGATTGACAAAAATACCCAGGCAAACATACTCCAAACGGAAAGTTTTTCCGACGGCAAGAATATTAAAGGTCTGGAAACAACCAAGGCAAGCCCCGACCTGCAAATTCAGCCTCCCACGACAACCGCTAATAACGCTGTGAAATCGGTGGAGTCTAGCAAACCAATTTTACCTGAGAACCTGCTGGCCAGGGGAGCAACGGAAGCAAAAATTATCAACCAAATTGCTGACAAGATGACTATCCGTTCCAACGGGTCAAAGAATGAAGTTCATCTAAAACTCGATCCACCATCTCTGGGAACAGTGAGGATGAATATCACCACTTCCGGAGATACGGTAAGGACTGTGATTGTTGCGGAAAACCATGCCGTGAAGCAGGTCATCGAAAATAATTTTAATCAGTTGCGTGATGCTATGGGGGAACAGGGTCTTAAGGTAGATAGCTTCACTGTAACGGTTGGGGGTGAGTCAAATCAGGAGAATCAGTTTGAAGACTCATCCAGCAAAGAAAATATTGCTTCCATGCCTGAAGATACTATTGACAAAAACCTAAATGAAAAAGAAGAGATTGAGACACTACCTCTGTTTTTTAACGACAATCAATCTATAAGTATTATTGCTTAGTAAAAAATAAAAACATTATTTGATCAGGAATCTATATGCCAATTATAAACCCACTTTCAACAAATTCAATAGGAGTGAAAGGTGTCGCCGGGGATAGCTCCTTAGGTAAAGACGCTTTTATGAAAATTTTGGTTGCTCAAATGGAAGCCCAAGATCCACTCTCGCCCATGGAAGGTCAGGAATTCGCATCGCAACTAGCAGAGTTTAGTAGTCTTGAGCAATTGACTAATGTAAATGGAAACTTAGAAACAATGCAGTCCCTTAATATCGCCTTGAGTAACAACTCAACACTTGCCTTAATTGGAAAGTCTGTTGATGCACCTGGCAATACTATAGACTTAAAATCTGGTGAAATCGAAACTTTATCCTTCTCAGTAAAAGATGATGCTAGTGAAGTTAGTATTGATATTTATGATAGCACGGGAGTTAAAGTAAATACTGTCAATCTTGGCGCTCAAGACAAAGGAATACATGAATACATATGGAGCGGTCGAGACACTTCAGGTTCATTAGTGCCTCCCGGAATGTATACCTTCAGTGTAACAGCTTCTGATACTTCAAATAATTTCGTATCTGCTGAAACGTTTACTGCAGGAAAAGTTACTGACGTAATTTTTGAGGACGGCCAAGCATTTGCAGTTGTAAATGGACAAAAACTTTCTGTAAGCGAAATTTCAAAAGTAAGCCTTTAATCAATATAAATACTAGGAGATTATAATGCCCTCTTTACTTAGTTCATTATTCACTGGAGTCTCAGGCCTTTCGGCAAACTCTGAAGCTATGGGAATCATTGGTGATAATATTTCAAACGTAAATACAGTTGGGTTTAAGAGTAGTAGAGCTGTTTTCAGCGAATTATTTAGCACTGTTTTGGCAAACGGTTCGACAACCCGGCAATTAGGACGAGGAGCTGCATTATCTGGGTCCCTTAAGGAATTCAGTCAGGGTGCATTTGAATCTTCATCAAATGCTTTAGATATGGCTATTGATGGCTCTGGTTTCTTTGTTGTGAACAATGGTAGTGGAAATCAATATACTAGAGCCGGTCAATTTAGATTAAGTGAAAATGGTTTAGTTCAATCTATTACTGGAGAGACATTGCAAGGTCAACAAATACAGAATGGTGTTGTTTCTACTACTGTTGGTAATATAGATCTTGCAGGAGTTCAATCTGCTCCTCAAGCCACAACAACATTTACAATTGGAACAAACCTAGACTCCTCATCATCTGCGTCTACTACTTTTACTACACCCGTAAGTATCTATAATTCTGTAGGTACTCAAGTTATAGCTAGTATTCAATTTACTAAAGTCTCAGGTAGCAATTCATGGACTTATGGAATTACTACTTCTGAGGGTACCGTTACTTCAGGCGCATCTGGTACTGTTAGTTTTGATAACTCAGGACAATTGAGTTCACCAACAACCGACCCAAGTATAGTTATTGATTACTCTTCTGCTACATCACCTGCCGCTAGCCAGACTTTAAATTGGGATCTAATAGGTTCATCTGGTACTACAAATGGTAAACTTACGGGTTTTGCTGCATCATCTAATAATAATTCTCTTGTGCAAGACGGTTTTAGCACAGGGACTCTTATTGGCCTGACAACTAATGGAGCCGGTATTATTTCAGGTTTATTTAATAATGGACAAACAGATCAATTATATCAAGTCACTTTAGGAGATTTTCTGGCACCCTCAGGATTAACGCGAATGGGTAACAACTTATTTTCAGAAACTGCTGACTCAGGGCAAGTTGTACTTGGAACTGCTGGGACCGGAGGTTTTGGTGATATTACTGGCCAGTCCTTAGAGTTATCAAATGTTGACTTAGCAGAACAATTTGTTTCTCTTATTCAAATGCAACAAGCTTTTCAAGCCAGCGCCAGAATCATTACCACAACTGACGATTTACTGACAGAAGCTGTGAATCTAGTACGGTAAATCTGCAACAGGTTTAATCTTCTAAAGGCCCGGGTTTTAGCCCGGGCCTTTTTTATTGCAACGATAACTTGCCTGTAGAACCCAGGCTTTGCTACATTAGACACATGAGTCGTGATGAACAAATCCGCGAAGTAAAATCCGCCACATTTCTCCGCTTTAATCAGATTTGGAAACAAAACTTTCAGACCAATAAAAGTGCCATACAAAAAAATCCCGGTGTCATAGCCTTGAAAAACAAATTCCGAGATTTACCCAGTATCGTGGTAGGGGCTGGGCCATCGTTGGATAAAAATATACGCTTTCTTCATCGTGCTCAAAATAAAGCTGTAATAATTTCTTGTGACGCAGCATTAAAGCCTTTAATGAGTCACGGCATCACCCCGGACTTTGTGGTCTGCCTTGATCCACAAGAAGAAATTTCCCGGTTTCTTATGAATGTTCCTCATAAGGGAATTACCCTTGTAGTCCCTTCCATCGTGCACCCGCATATACTTGAACTCTGGGAAAGCGATATTCTGTTTTTCAACAAGTTTGCTCCTGATATTCCCACATTAGTTGAAATTCAAAAAGCTGTTCCCCACATCGGCATATTAACTCCCGGGGGAACGGTGTTGTCGGTAACCTATGATCTGGCCTTTCAGGCTGGAAGTGCTCCGATTATTTTTGTTGGTCAGGATCTTTCTTATCCCAAAAAAAACTCACATAGCCAAGGCAGCGATGCTTCGGGACAAGGCTTGAAACTCATGATGGAAAAACAAAAGGACAACCTGGTTTTGGAAACAGACATTAATGGAAAAAGTTTGCGAACATTAAAATCCATGTCTGTATCCAAAGAATGGTTTAACTGGGCATTCACAACCTGGAAACGGGATAATCCATTAAAACTTTCCAATTGCAGCGAGGCCGGCATACTGACGGATAACTGCACCGTTGAACCGTTGACGGAAGCTATTATCAAGCATTGTACAAAAAAAATTAATATCCCCTGGATATTGAAAAAAGCACTGAAACGAAAAAACCGCAACCAGGCTTGAGCTCAAGCAAATAACGTTGCGGATAAAATTCTCCAGCAGGTAATCACTCCAAAACCACTTTTAAAAAGATGAAGTCACGGCTTGTTGCTATCAGCCGCAGTACGGGCACAGCGAAACCCCTGCCAGATATTGAACTTTTCAGGGCGCTCATTAAACCTGTATGTGGTTCTCATATAATAGGCCTTGTAATACCAGTTGCCTCCCCTTAAGACCTTGCTGACTCCCGATTTGGGACCTTGAGGGTCTATAGGATTTCGATCTTCATAGGCACCGCCATCAAACCAGTCTGACACCCACTCCC
The DNA here is from genome assembly GCA_009873635.1 of Nitrospinota bacterium. Classification (NCBI taxonomy): domain Bacteria; kingdom Pseudomonadati; phylum Nitrospinota; species Nitrospinota bacterium. The sequence goes on along the minus strand of WAHY01000010.1, from coordinate 69,020 downwards.
AGACATTGCCAGCCATGTGATGAAGACCATAAGGAGATGCGCCCTGGCTCATACTATCTACAGGCTCCATCACCTTAAAACCCTGTTCAGAAAATTTACGTCGGAAAGTAACCCGGCTATTGTCAGGGTATTCATTTCCCCAGGGAAAAATTCTCTGGTCAGTTCCCCTCGCGGCCTTTTCCCATTCCGCTTCCGTAGGCAGGCGTTTATTTTTCCATTTGCAATAAGCATCAGCACCAAACCAGGATACGCGATTGACAGGAAGTTTCTTCACACCGGGACGGGGTTTGTATTTTCCCCCTACATATTGAATGGTTACGCTTGGGGTAATTTCTATAAACCTCTCTGCTGAATCCTGATGAGAATTTAAAAATTCGGCAAAGTCGGCACTTGTCACCTCAAATTTATCGATCCAATAATCACTAAGCATAACTTCATGAACAGGGTCTTCGTCCATGTCTCCCCATTCGTTTTCGTTTTCAATGGCAAATCCCATAGTAAAAGAACCTTCAGGAATGAAAACCATAGGAGGATTTTTTTCAAAACTGGAAGTGCATGCAGGAAATAGAAGAGCTATTATCAACCCTTTCAGGATTTTAAAATATTTTTTGTTTTTCATTGTTTGGAAATCGGTTAGAAATGGAAAGTTGCCACGCATTAGCAATGCTTCATTATTTCTTTAAGACGAGAAACTTTTTACCTATCGCCAGTTATTGCCAGTCTAATCCAAATCTTCATGCTGGTTTTATTTTTTCATGGGACCCATCACAAAACGGCCTTTTTTTCGTTCTGAAGCATCCACACAAGTAATAGGTTTTGTTTTTATCCAGTTGGACGATTTCTGGCTCGCCCCCTGTAGTATGGTGCGTGGCATCACAAAACGGCCAATGGTTTGACTGCATACAGGTACAAACAGCTATTTCAGAAGTATCGGTTATTTTTATTGGTCCCTCTCCTGACATGATTGGAATCCTTTTAAAAAGTTTTTTTAATTAATCTTATTACAAAGAAACCGGTTTTATAGTTTCCTGATCGGGTAAAAAAACCGTGAACAAAGTTCCCTTACCAGGAGTACTTTGAACATTCAAAGTTCCTCCATTTCGATTAACAATTTGATAAACAGTAGCCAACCCTAACCCAACACCGTCTTTCTTGCTAGAATAAAATGGATCATAGATATTATTGATCTGGTCATAGGCTATTCCGCATCCTTCATCTTGAACCTCAAGCACCATTCCTGCCTGATCAGTTTTGAAATCACCGCTATTATAAGAAACAACTTCCTTTAAAGATAAGGTCAGGGTTCCCTGGGTCATTGCCTCCAAAGCATTGATACACAAATTCCATACAACCTGTTTAATTTGCTCCTCATCCCCATTTAAAGTCAAATGGTCTGAGGTTCTATTGAAAACAATATTTTTTCTAGTACTTAAATCTTCTTTGTTTTTTAACAGTGTGATTACATCTTGAATCAGTTGGGTCAAATCAATAATAGTATTATTATTTTTTTTTGGCTGAGAATAATTAAGGAAATCTGAAAGAATGCTATTTAAACGATCCGTTTCCTTCATAACTATTTCCATGAGTTTTTTATAAGAGTCTTCAAGTTTAAGGCCTCTGGATAGAACCTGAATAGAACCGCTCAAAGAAGTCAACGGGTTTCTGATTTCATGGGCCAGCCCCGCAGAAAACCTTCCTACAGCAGCCAGCTGTTCGGTCCTCAATACTTTATTCTGCATTTCTTTAACTTCCGTGAGATCTTCAAATACGAGGATGTATCCTGCTGAGTTATTAAGGTCTGAAAGGTGGCTGATTTTTATACGAATGAAATTTATTCTTCCATCTTTCCTTTGGCACTCACCTTCTATTTGTTTGGGAAGATAAAATTTTTTATCACCATGAAATAATTCTTTTAACTCTGTTAAAGGTATTAATTGTTCTATTGGGTACCCCAAACTTTCTTTCACAGAAAAACCCATTAGGGCACTTGCTGCAGGGTTACTTGATGTGATCTTGCCTTCAGAGTCGGTGGTGATCAACCCATTTCCCATATTCTGAACAATATTTCTGTTAAAGGCCCTTTGTTCTTCTAAGTTTAAATTTATGCGGGCCAGTTCTTCTTTAACAATTCGTAACCTATGCGAAAGAAAGCTACTGAGATAGGCCACTGTGTAATAAGAAACAATGTTCAAAAAAATCACATAAAAGACATAACCACTTGCAAAAGATACCTTAGATTCGGGAAACAAATAAACGGGTGTAATGATGCCAAAATATTCCAGGTCAACCAGTACGCCATAAATGATAATGGCACCGGAGGCCGCCAAATAAGCTGCGGCTCTTGGTAACATGACACCGGAGGCAATAATTACAAATAAAAAAAGGAAGGAAATGGGGCTATCAATACCCCCCGTGGTAAAGAGAATGCCGCCTACGAGAAGTAAATCTCCTGCTACCTGGATCGATGCAGTCTCAGTCAGGGTCAAATATCTAAAAAGTACCGCATAAATCAAGGACATGAAAAAGCCTATCCCGATTACCGTGCAGACAGGCTCGATAGGCGCGGTGATTCCCAGTCGTTTTTGAAATACAAGCAACAGGCCCAAAAACCCAGTCAAAAAGAAAACTCTTAAGAGCATTATTCTTCTGACTCTTTGCTGTAGCTCTTGATCCTTATTTTGGATATCTCGTGCCATAGTGCGGTCGGTTCCGCTAAAATTGTCCTTCTTCTAAATAGCTTCTCCCATCTTGAATATAGGTAGATACATGGCGACAACAATGAATCCAACAATAATTCCCAGAAAAACCATGAGCATGGGTTCAAGCATGGCCGTCAGGCCTTCAACCGCGGCATCAACTTCTTCATCATAAAAATCTGCAATTTTGGCCAGCATTTTATCCAGGGAACCAGAGGCTTCTCCAACATCAATCATCTGAATAACCATTGGTGGAAACACATCTTCGCGCGCAAGAGGTGCCGCAATGGTTTCACCTTCCTTAATAGCCTCAATAGTTTTAAACACGGCTATTTCGACAATTTTGTTTCCTGAAGTACGCGCACAGATATCCAGACCTTCAATCAAAGGCACCCCGCTGGAAATCAGCGTTCCAAGGGTCCTGGTAAATTTTGCCACCGAAACCTTGCGAATTAACATCCCAAATACAGGGAGTTTTAGAGCAAGCCTGTCTATTTCAATATTTCCTCGCTCCGTTGCATAGACTTTTTTGAAAACAAAGAAAAAGGTTACCGCCCCTCCTAACATGACCCACCACTGGTTTCGGAAAAAACTACTGACATTCATAACAATCTGAGTTGGTCCCGGAAGTTCCTTTCCTCCCCCTTCAAACATGGTGGCAAAGGCAGGAATTACAAATATCATTAAAAATGCCACGACAACAAACGCCACAGTAACAATGGCTCCCGGATACACCATTGCAGATTTTACTTTTTTCTTCAGTGCTTCTGCTTTTTCAATATATTCAGCCAGCCTCCGGAGGATGACATCCAGAATTCCCCCTACCTCGCCAGCTTCGACCAGGTTGCAATACAACGAGTCCCAAATTTCAGGAAATTTTTTCAGGGATTCAGAGAGATTGTTTCCGATTTCAATATTCCCTTTGACCTTTAGAATTGTTTCGCCAAAAGTTGGATTTTCAGACTGCTTTCCAAGAATTTCCAAACACTGAACCAGGGGCAATCCGGCATCAACCATGGTAGAAAATTGCCTTGTAAAAATAACCACATCACGGGTGGTGATTTTATGTTGCTTAGGCCCAAATAAAGCGCTGCCTTCACTTTTTTTCTTAACGGTGGTAACACGAATATTCTGCTGTTTGAGCTTCGAGATCGCAGCCTTTTCGTCTTCCGCTTCCACTTCTCCGGCTTTCATTTTTCCCCGGACTCGCGATTTATAGGTAAAAGTAGGCATATGATTTTGTACTATTCCTGTTGTTTCAAGGTGTACGCATTAATCTTACTTTTTGTGCTTTCAAGCTCAAGTCCAATGCGCGTCAATAAATGAGTTGTATTACTCAGGCGCTTCACCAAAGCTAAAATGATAGGCTTCATATCATCTGAAAGTTCGTCCATCGCGTTGTCAAAAAAATCTTTTCCAATCACACCAACCGTCACATCTCCAACAGCTGAAACATTGGCACTTCTCACTGTTTCTGCTATTAAACCCATTTCTCCAAATACTTCCCCTTCTTTGAGGGTTCCTATGGTCACAATTTTTTTATCGACTTTTTGTGAAACGCGAACCTGACCTTTTATAATCACATAAGCATTATTGCTCATAATTCCTTCTGTAACGATCGTATCGCCATCAGAGTAATGTTGCTGAATAGGTGTGTCTTTTAGGCTCATGCTTTCCCCATTGCGTGAAGAGTTTCTTTGAACACTTTGTAAAACATTTCATTATCAGTAATTGATTTTTTTAACACGTCTCTCAATTTATCCAAATCCTTTTCATTGATTACAACGTTAGCGCTTTTCTGAAAAGCTTCCATGTTGTTTAATGTCTTAAAGTTTGATCCTAATAGTGCAAGAAATATGTTTCTACGCGTGACCATAGGCATTTCGAGTAAGGTTTGATATACCGGGCTGCTTTCCAAGTTTTTGTTTCCGTAGTTTTCGTGCAATGCAATAAAGTGAAAATGGGTTAACTTCATTTTATGCACAGCATGCTCAGGTGATTTAGCGTATTGAATTTTAAAATCTTTACTTTCGAGTGCTTCGGTCCACACAGACTGGTTTTTTTCATCCAACACCAATGCCAGTTGGTCGTTTTCATCATAAATGACCAGCTCATCATCTTCAAAGTCTTCATGTTGAACAACCATGCTTTGTGTATCTATAGCTTCTTCTGGTTCAGGTGCGGGAGGAGTTGATGGCTCATTGGATTTAAGATGCTGGTCCACTTTGATTTTGTTTTTACACCCAGGGCAAGTGATTGAAAAAGCCTGATCCTTCGGCAACTTTTCATCAGGAATATTCATGGACTTTTTACAAGAATCACATACTACTTGCATAGTTCTTATCCCTTCCTATTTTTTAATGTTTGCCCCATATTCATCGTCCATACCAAGCTCATCAATATCTGTGGTTTTTTCACCTTTCGCCGACTTGAGCGTGTCAATTCCTCTACCCACCACAGCCTTGCGTGAAGCATATGCCAAAGCGGTTTCTTCTGTTATAAGACCGTCCTGATACAATTTCATTATATGCTGGTCGAAAGTCCACATACCGTATGCATCACCATTAGTGATGATTTCGTAATATGTTTTTCCTTCAGATTCGCCATTGATGATTGTGTCCTTCACCCGCATATTGGAAGACATAATCTCAAGCAGGGCCACTCGCCCTCCTCCCACTTTGGGAAGCAAACGCTGACAAATGATCCAACGAATCGTATCAGCAAGACGAATGCGTATTTGTTGTTCTTCTTCCTGGGAGAACATACCCACGATACGATTTATGGTTTGCCCGGCATCAACCGTATGCAAAGTACTCATTACCAAATGACCCGTTTCAGCAGCACTAAGACCTATTTCAACCGTTTCCCGGTCACGCATTTCCCCGACTAGAATAACTTTGGGCGCCTGACGAAGAGCAGCCCTAAGTCCACTTGAAAAAGAATCGTAATCAATCCCTAATTCCCTTTGGTTAAAGGTGGCTTTTTTATGCGGGTGTACAAATTCAACCGGGTCCTCAAGAGTAATAATATGTATGGATTTACCTTCGTTCATATCATTTAACAGCGCAGCTAGAGTCGTAGACTTACCACTACCAGTCCCACCTGTTACAAGAATCAATCCATTTTTTTCTTCCGCAGCTTTTGCAAACTGAGCCGGAAGTTTTAAGTCTTCTATAGATGAAATTCGTGTTTCTAGTTTTCTTAATACAATTGAATAATTTCCGCGTTGAGAAAAAATATTAACCCTAAAACGAGCTTTGCCCAGAAGAAAATAGGAGCAATCGCAAGAACCTTCCCTGATTAATATTTCTGTCAGCCTTCTGTCTGAATTGATTAGGTTTAAGGCAAATACTTCTGCCTGAAAGGGTGTGAGTTTCTCAATAGGAGGAACGATAGGCACAGCCGTTAACTGCCCTGAAGATTCAACCTGGCAAGCTTTACCGACAGTTATATTTAAATCGGAAATATTTCCGAACGCTTCCAGCATTGTAGTTAAAATATGATCAACTTCGGCTTTTCTCATAAATAATTCATAAAAACTCTGGTGGCGTATTTAAATATTGGATAAACCTTTCTTTAACTATTGCTTTGTCATACGCATCTTCAGGGCTAATTTTTTTCTCTTCCAAAGCAGCGAGAATTGCGTCATCTAAAGATTGCATACCATACTTTTTACCTGTTTGAATTGCTGAAGGAATTTGATAGGTTTTTCCTTCTCTAATCAGGTTGGAGACCGCTGGAGTTACAATCAGGATTTCTAAAGCAGCCATCCTGCCTTTTTGATCAATACGCTTAAATAGGTTTTGAGCCACAACCCCCTTCAATGATTCTGAAAGAGTAGTACGAATCTGAGGTTGCTGATGTGCCGGAAATACATCAATAATCCTGTCAATGGTTTTTGCTGCACTTTGGGTATGAAGTGTTCCTAATACCAGATGACCCGTGGATGCAGCTTCCAAAGCCAGTTCAATCGTTTCCAAATCACGCATTTCACCAACCAGAATGATATCCGGGTCTTCCCGTAAAGCTCCCCGCAAGGCTGACTTGAAACCTTTTGTGTGCACTCCCACTTCCCTATGATTCACTATACAGTTTTGGCTTTTATGAACAAATTCAACCGGGTCTTCAACAGTAATAATATGGCTTTTTTTGTTTTTGTTGACGAAATCCATCATTGCAGCAAGAGTAGTAGACTTACCACTACCCGTCGGACCGGTAACCAGAACCATTCCTTTATGCAGCATGGAAAGTTTTGTGATGACTTTTGGTAATCCAAGTTGTTCAGCGGTCAGGATCTCGCTCGGTATTTCTCTGAATACAGCTCCCACACCCCATTTCTGCTGAAAATAATTTGCCCGATAACGGGCCAGGTTGGGAATTTCATAAGCAAAGTCCACATCTCCAGTTTCTTCAAAATCCTTGATCTTGTTTTCTGGAGCAATTTCATACAACATGGCTTTCAGTTCATCATTATCAAGTGGCTTATATTTGATTCGCTCCATGTCTCCATGAACCCGGAGTATGGGTTGTGAGCCTGCAACAAGATGAAGATCTGAAGCACCCTGCTCATTCATCAGCTTGAAGAAGGCATCAATTTTAGCCACAGTTTATTCCACCCGTTCAGAGTTAATAATAAAGTCCTTTATCACCTTATTATTACTTTCCGGCAAAGTTATATCCTTGCCGTTTAATGATAATTCCACTCCCGACTTATTCCCCACGGTCAACCGAAAGGCATCATTTGCCCAAAAGGTCTTTGCGGATCCAGCAGTAAGAATAAAATCCTCTTCACGGAAATCATCGATAGTCATATTAAACCACGAGTTTTCCTTAGTAGAAATTATAAGTTTCAAAGGTTTTTCGATATCCCGAGAACCTTGTAGACCAAGATCAGACTGTGAATCATTTACTTTTTTTTCACTTTGCTCTGTCAACTTCGTTTGAAGCGAGTCTTCCTGCGGAACCTGTTGAACAGCCAAACTCTCAGGTTTTTTGTCAGTTTTAGATTGGGTAGAAGCCTCATCCTTAGCATCCAATGTTTCTTCACTTGTCATTTCTTTGGATATTTCGGATTGAACTGAAGGTTCCGGTTTGATTTCCTCAACCTTTTTTTGATCAGGAGATATTTTTATCTCCTTTGGGTCATCTCCTTTTGTTACCAGGAAACCAACCCCAAACAGGAGCCCAAGAAATCCCAGAGCCATCAAACCAAACGATAAATAGTTTTTTTGGCTCCCTTTAGAAGAAGGTTCTTCAGCTGGAAGATTTTCCTGATTTTTCAATTCCACAGACTCTTTGTAGATATTGAGCATTTCCTCTACATCAGAACCTATGGTGTTTGCATAAGATCGAATATATCCTTTAATGAAAACCTCGCCAGGGAGTTCATCAAATGAGTTTTCTTCGAGAGCTTTAAGAAAACGAATATGAATTTTTGTGGCCCCGGAGATTTCTTCCAGAGGCACACCTCTTAATTCGCGTTCATGTTTTAAATAGGAACCAAAATCTTCTACCATTATTTTTTTTATTCCGGGCGAACCAGTTCAATATATTCCTTAGATTTTTTGGCCAAGCTACCTCTAGGAGAGTAAAGAATCACTTTTTGAAAATGATCCAGTGCCTGGTCCTTATTTTTTTCCTTTAAATACAATTGTGCCAATTCATAATGGGCCTGCGAAAAACGAGGTTTCAAAGACAAAGCCTTCAGCAAGGAAGTCTTGGCTCGATCAAAACGCTCCTGGTTTATATAAGCCAATGCCAGATTAAGCCTGATTCCTGCATTATCTTTAATTTCAAGGGCTTTTTTCCATTCAATTTCCGCTTCGTTCTTTTTCCCTAAATTGTAGAAACACAGTGCAACCCAATTATATATTTGCTGGGGTTGCAGGGTTCCGGGTCTATCCAGATATTCCCGAAAGTATTGAATGCTCTTCTCCCATTGCCCCTGTTGCATGTAAATCAAACCCAGCTGTCGGTAAGAGTCCTTTAAATCTTTGAATAACTGTATACTTTTTAGAAACTCCTGTTCTGCTTGCTTTAGATCCCCTTGAGTAAAATAAGCCTCTCCCAGGAAAAAATAGTAGTTTGGTTCTTTAGGGTTTAGCTCCTGGGCCTCTTTTAGCAAAGCCACCATTTTTTCTTGTTGGTTTAATGATCCTGCCTGCAGGGCCTCCTTGAGTTTTTGTTGTGCCAAAGATTTATTATCATCCGGTTTCAGATCAGAGGCTGCGCAAGAAGTAAAAAATGCCAGCATCAGCAATAAAATTACAGCCTCACCCCATTTTTCAGACAATAGAGTCCTCACCGGTAAAAAGCCCATAAGTTTATAAATTTTATAAAGTTATTTAAATATACCGAGTACCGATTGTACCAAATCGCTAAATTTTTCTCAACTGCGTAACTAACAAAGAATCAAAGGCCAAAGCTATAAAATCAAAAAACATTAAAATTTTTTTAAAGAATAGCACTTATTGGGCCGATAAAAGTTATGATGAAAATTGTCTAATACACCTGTTTTTGTGCCCAAAAATGACATAAACCACCATAAATAAAGTGGTTTTAGTTATTAAAAAGAATAGATGGGTTATTTTAAGACAGGGCTTTAATAGATAATTTAAGCCAAATTGGTAGAATTATATTATTGAATTATATATACTATTTTGTATCTAAGGGGACGTGTTTGTTGCGTGACCCTTTGAATATAGAGTGGATAAGCTCAATATAAATTATCTTGTTAACCAAATTTTTGAAAGGAGGCGCCTGGAAAAACTTGTTTTGAAGATTTACCCAAAATAGATATCACTTTCAATTGAAGCATATATACAATAGGAGAGAAGTATAATGAAAACTAAGCTGACAAAGCGATTTTCAAAATTAATCGCGATTTTAGCCTTTCTGGCCCTCTTGGCAGGAAACGCTTTCGCGATAGAGAATAGAAGTAGAATTGTATCTCCTTACTGGCAGTCTGATTCTGGTTCCTATACCTTTATTGCTGTGAGTCACACCTCACTTTCAGGTATGGCCTCTCAGATTGGATTAACTGTAAACGCCATCACCAGTGAGAACAGTACTTTTGGTACAGCAGTGGATTTCACCATCACTTCAGGATCAACGACCAGAGTATTTCTCGTAAGCACGAATCACGCAACGGTTAATCCGACCAGTATTCCGACCGGACAGTTCATTAGTGGAACCACCAATTTTACTCATGGACATGTTCGCATCGATCCAATAGCCACTGATGTAAATTCCTTGACAGGTGCTGATCCTCTTGGGGCTGGTGATGGATATCGTGATGCTACGATGTTATCCTTCTGGGGTTCGGTGGTTATAGAACAAAACACTACGGGATTTGCCATGGAGTTTATCGGCGACATGTAGGATTCCACTGTTGGTGGTAACCTCACTAATGTTGCTGCGGGTGGCAGAGCTGATGGTTTTGTTCCGGCTGGTCGAGGTATCAACTAGACCGGTTGTTAGAATCAAATCTTCACCTCAGGGGCCGGCCATTGATGGCTGGCCCCTTTTTTTCACCTTATTGTTCAAAGGATCTGAACTATGAGACGCTCAATTTTCCTCGTTGTAATTTCTTCTTTATTTTTTGCCTGTTCTAACCAAGACATAAAAATTGATGCGAAACAATCGCAATCGCATTATAAATTAGCATTGGAAATGGCACAGTTGAATCTGTTCAAAAATGCTTTGGAAGAATTTGATCTGGCCATAAAGTTTAATCCGGAAGATCCAAAACTATACAGGAAAAAAGGCATTCTCCTTTTCGGAATGAAACAATATGAAGAGGCTAAAAACAGTTTTCAAAAAACTATTGAATTAGACCCAAAAGACGTTCAGGCCCATATCAATCTTGGTATGGTTCATCTCACTTCGGGGAACAAAAACAAAGCTCTGAAAAGCTGGGAGCACGCAGTAGGCATCAACCCTGATGATAATGACTCTAAAGCATTGAATAATATCGCAAATATTTACAAAGCGAACAACGATTTCCCAAAAGCTATCGAGTATTATCAAAAAGCCATTGCCTATGAGCCTACAAACTCTACTTACCTGAATAACCTGGGAGACAGCTACCGGCTCAAAGGAGACTTGGAAAAAGCCGAAAAAACACTATTAAGGTCCCTTGAAATTGATACAAATGGAATGCTCACCCATTTCAACCTGGGAATCCTTTACCAAACTAATGGAAAGTTTCAAAAAGCTATTGACTCATTTCAAAAATCATTAAATATCAACCCAACATACACTGAAGCCTATTACCAGCTTGCGAATACCCACCTTAAAACCAATAATAAAGAGTCCGCCAAACTAAACCTGGAGAAAGCTATTCAGGCCGACCCTGGAAATTTAAAGTTTCAGGAACTTTATAATAAAGCTTTTTCCTCCTAAAATATTTTTGACAATACCAAGGGAGGGATTCAGCTCCCAATAGTTTCGCGCAGGAATACTTGCAGTTCTAAATTCTCCGGATGTACAATACCGGGATGGATAATATTGACTCCCAAACTTCCAAAGAAAACACTTTTACGGCTGCAGAATTAAAAGCCATTCTTACCGACCACAAAACCTGGCTGAATTCAAACGGTCAGGATGGAAAACCCGCTAACTTGGAAGGTTGTTATCTAAAAGGAGCTGTGCTGGTGGGTGCTGATCTCAGCAACGCGAACCTTGAGGGGGTCAATTTGTACGGAGCCTACTTAAAAAATGCCAACCTTGAGAATTCAACATTACAGGGGGCTAATTTACGTGGGGCCAATCTTCGGTGGGCCAATCTGAAAAATGCTGATTTGAAAAATGCCAATCTTGTTCGCGTTGATTTTCTTCAGGCTGATATTAAAGACGCCAGACTCGAAGGTGCCAACCTGAAAATGGCTGAAGGGCTCACACAGGAACAACTGGCAACAGCCCACACCGATGAAAAAACCACTCTCTAACGAGAGAAGAAAAATGCCTCAACTGGAAATTATCCAATTTCCAAGACTCAATAAGCCCTTCATGGTATGGAAATGAATACTGGAAAAGTGTAAATCTTGATATGGCAAGAAGGGGTATGTTCCCAGGATCAGAACTACTGAAAAACCATTTTGGCAGAATCAAACATCCCTTTTAAGCTGGAGGTCGCATCTTCAACAGCAGTGGCTTCATATCCACAGTGGGCAGTACAATCCGCACATTTACGATTATTCTGGTGCCCGTAGTTTTCCCACTCTGTAGTTTCCATCAACTCTTTGAAAGATTCTGCATATCCATCGTCCAAAAGATAGCAGGGCTTCTGCCAACCTAATACAGAATAATTCGGGTTGCCCCAGGGAGTGCAGGAATAATCTCTTTTACCACGCAAAAATTGTAAGTATAGTGGCGAATGATTTAAATCCCATCGCCCTTTTTTATTTTTCTCCAACAATTTGTCAAAAAATTCAAACGTGCGTCGCCGTGCAAAAAAATGGTCCTGATCCGGTGCGTCAGGATAGCGAAATGCAGATGCCATGGTCACACCATCTATCCCTAAAGGAACTAAAAAATCAAGAAACTGCTCTGCCATTTCCACACTTGTGTCATCAAAAAATGTGGTTGCACTGGTTACTCGAAATCCTTTTTTCTTAGCTTCCCGGACCGCCTCAATAGCCAGTTTGAAAGTTCCTTCCTGGTCAACAATGCGGTCATGCTCTTCTTCCATGCCATCAAGGTGGATGGAAAGGGTTAAATAAGGTGATACGGGTAACTGGTCTAGAAAATCCTTAAGGAGAATGGCGTTGGTGCATAAATAAATAAAACGTTTCATCGCAACCAGGCCTTTGACGATTTCCACAATTTGCGGATGCATCAACGGTTCTCCACCTGCAATAGAGACAACAGGAGCACCACATTCTTTGGCGGCCTTAAAACACTGCTCAGGGGTCATATTCTGTTTTAGAATTTCATTGGGTTTTTGAATTTTTCCACAACCAATACATTCTAAATTACAACGGAATAAAGGCTCTAACATCATCACAAGTGGATAACGCTTGTTCCCCTTTAGTTTTTGCCGGAAAATATAAGTTCCTATTTTCAACGCTTGTATCAGCGGGACAGACATGTAATTAAAATCCAATTAAATTGTTTAAGTAAGGAAATAATCAATTGCACCAACAAGATTTCTTGTTAAAATTTTAAAACCTTATTATAAAGCCAGATTGTTTGGGGAATAAAGAACTTTATCCCTGACTCTAAAATGAAACCTATAGATTTTTGCCATAACATACGTATATTGGCAAAAGACCCTTTAACCGGAAATCAATTTTGAAAAAGTTGTTTTTCTTTATTGTTTTTGTCTTGGTAGCAATAGCTATTGACGGAACTTTGGCAAAAGATATTTTCGATTATGGGATTCATACAGCTTCAGGCTGGTTGGGACTGGCTTTAGTCATAGGGGTTTTGCTCACCCTGTACTGGGCAGAAACCACCAAAACCCACCCGGACGAAAACAACCATAAGTGAATATAACTGCCGATAAGTTTCAGGTTGTCTCTAGGGTCCCGCTTTTTTGCAACAGACTTAATAGAGAAAAAGGTTCTGCCTGCCAATCAATCCCGATCCAAACAGTTCCATTGCCACCATGCGCTACATTCTTTTTTTCACCAGCACTGGTTTCCATGGCACTTATAGAAAACTTGTGTTGCCCGCTGGGAGAAATATATTCTGCTTCATCTCCCAACTCAATTCTGTTTTTCACATCTACCTCTATCCAGCCTGGTCTCTCATTAACAATCTGGCCACCAAATACCTGAGGCTGGTCATTTTCCTGTGGCGAATCAAACCGTTCTGTTTCTCTGTTGGAAGGAGAAATTAGAAATGCCGATGTGAAACCCCGATTCGCTGTTTTATTTATTTCTCCAAGTAAACTTGGATCAAATGATTTCCCTTCTGTAATATCATTGATAGCTTTTCGATAAGCCCGGGTAACCATGGCCAAATAATAAATAGATTTCGAACGGCCTTCAATTTTAAATGACATGACACCAGACTCACGAAGCGGTTTTAAATATTCTACCGCCCTAAGATCTTTGGAGTTCATGATATAAGTGCCATGTTCGTCTTCATCAATAGGCATCATTTCTCCATCCCGCTGATTTTCCTCAATGGCATAATTACCCTTCAGGGGTTGATATTGCTCGGTTTCCGTTCCGGTTTCTTCATTAATATTAAATTCCCATCGACAACTGTTTGTACAGGTACCCTGATTTGCATCACGATGATTAAAATAATTCGACAACAGGCACCGCCCAGAATAAGCAATGCAAATCGACCCGTGCACAAAAGCCTCGAGTTCCATACCCGGAACCCGCTCATGAATTTCCTGAATCTCTTCTAAAGAAAGTTCTCTCGATAAAATGATCCGCTTAACCCCAAGGTTGTACCAAAATTCAACGGATGACCAGTTCATAGTATTCGTCTGAACCGACAAATGAACAGGAATATGGGGAAACTCCTTTAGAGCAAACTGAATCATTCCCGGATCAGCCATGATGAATGCGTCAGGCCCTAACTCAGCATGTTGAGCCAAGGACTTTTTAAAGGATGCAATTTTTCTGTTAGGCGGAAGAATGTTAGCTGTAACATAAATCTTCTTGCCCTTATCATGGGTGTAGGCAATGGCATCTTCAAGCAAGTCATTTTTGAAGGGATTCTCTCTCGCCCGTAACGAAAATTTTGGGATGCCTGCATACACGGCATCCGCGCCATAAGCTAAAGCGTATTTCAATTTTTCAGGGCTGCCAGCAGGCGCTAATAGTTCTGGGGTCATAACCTTATTGCCATTTTGTATTATTCAGCTTTCCAGCTTACACCAAAGAAGCGCTTCACTGCAATAATCTCAAATAAAATGGATAGTTTGAATAAATTTAAAATACAAAGGAGTGTTAAATATGGTCTTTCAAATGTGAGGAAGGCTTGCCTTCCTGCAATTCTTCTACAAGCGACAAGGTAGCCCTAAGCCTTTTTGCCAAAACTTTAAGTATGGGCATAAGAGCTTGTGGATTATGTTGAGCCAGGGAATTAAATGCTTCCTGAGTCATGATCGAAATTGTACAATCTTCCAAAGCCACTACAGTGGCAGAGCGTGGAAACCCATCTATCATCCCCATTTCTCCAAAAATATCATTTTCTTGGAGTATACCTATAATTTGCTTTTCACCATTTGGCTTTTTTTTTGAAACCTCAACCTGACCAGAGTCAATAATATAGGCACAATCACTCAGGGTTCCTTCCTGAATTATTTCTTCGCCTTTTTTGAAATATACTGTTTTCATAAAAACAACCCAACGAGTTCGTTACCGGGAATATAATAACCTTTGGCTCAGAGCTATGAACCTGGCGAAATTTATGGTCCTCTAGTGTAATTCTTTAAGTATATAATTGCAATATAAGCCTGTGCTCGCAAAAGAGCCTGTAAACAACAATAAAAGTAAAAAGGATCTGCATATTGGCATTGCAGATCCTGCACAAACCATTGAAAATTTGAAATAATTTATATCAATCCACTTGGCGTGGGGCCAACTAGCTATAACTTGAACTGGCAAACAACCCTGTTCTCGGCTTTAGACACCAAAATTATTGTCTCTTAGAATTCAAACCAACTCCTGATATATCCTGATTTTTCATGAAAAGCTTTTAGAGCCTTCAAGCTCTTCAATAGTGCTTAACGTTTTTCTCAGACGTTTCGCAAGAACTTTTAAAACAGGAACCAAGGCCCCGGGGTTGTGTTTTGAAAGTGATTGAAAAGCCTCCTGAGTCATCACTGATACGGAACAATCCTCCAAAGCTACCACGTTGGCAGATCGAGGAAGGTTGTCAATTAAACCCATTTCCCCAAAAATATCATTTTCCTGTAAAGTGCCTATAGTTTGTACTTCACCTGTGCTCAAGGTTTTAGTAACCCTTACGCTTCCTGAGTCAATGATATAGGCACAGTCACTCAAGGTACCTTCTTTTATGATTTGTGCGCCTCTTTTGAAATATTGTTTTTTCATTTTTACTCCATCTATATTGATCTGGTAATAGGAAGAATTAAGTATTTTTTGAGAAGCAAAACACCGTTGGGAACAGCAAAACCAATGTTAAGATTTTTTGAAAGTAAAAATAATAAGGGATAAAATATGAACCTGGCTAGACTGCCTCTGGCTCCAGCCTCTTATTTTCAAGCCTGTTGACCAGCTTCAAGGTTTGTCTCAACCGAGTTGCAATAACTTTTAAAATCGGCATTAAAGCCTTGGGATTTTGCTGAGCAAGCGAATTAAAAGTCTCATGCGATATTTTTTGAATTCTACAAGTATCAAGCGCCTTGACAGATGCCGAACGGGGAAGTCCATCAATCAGCCCCAGTTCCCCAAAAATATCTCCTGATTTTAGAACTCCTAAAAACTGTTGTTCGCCGTTTGGAAGAGATTTGTAAACTTCAGCGGACCCAAATTCCAGAATATAGGCGCAGTCGCTTCTTTCACCCTCACGAATAATGGGCTCGCCTTTTTTATATTTCAAAGTTTCAACTTGATTTGTCATATACGCTATAAGCCTGAAAATTATTTAGCCAAGGTTTTAGCAAATCCACTATCAGATGAACTTTGAGAACCCGATCTTTGCGAATTCGGAACGTTCGGGGAGAACATATATGCCACCAAACCCGCAAAGATCAGGAAAATTAATATGGCTTTCCAAGGCGAATTTTTTCTGGCCACACCCCTCTTTTTAGGGACAGAACTTTCTGCATTCCGCTCAGAAGACCTGGCTGATTTTCGTGATTTGATTTTCGCTTTGGATTTAATTGTTGTTGCTGCTGTCATTATTTCACCTCAATTAACTATCTTTATTTATATCAATATATAAAGCATAAGTTATGCCAAACCCCGACAGGCAGGGGGTAAAAACCCATAAGTGACAATAAATAAGGGTTTTTATTGAAAGTGAATACTGGAAGGTGAAGTCTATCCCGGTGAGATTTTGTCTCATTATGAGACAAAATTGTATCAATATGAGACTATTTGAGACAGATTGAGACAGTAGTTTTCCTAGTTGGGAGGACGGTATTTTTTAATTTTTCTATAAAATGTAGCCCGACTGATTCCTAATTCCTTCGCAGCCTGCGGAACCTTTCCATTCGCCCGGTTTAGCGCTTCCAGGAACGCCCGTTTCTCAATTTCGTCAAATGTTGATGAGTCGGGTGAAGGGACGGAACGAGGTATCGGTTGTTTTACAGGGGTGGGGGTTGCGGGAAAAGCTGGCTCGGGGTTTTCCTGCGCAGGTATGAAACGGTTATCTTCACCCACATATCCAGCGCGAAACTTTTGAATTTCAGGGGAGAGGTTTTCTATTTGCACCGTATCGGTTCGAGTTGAAACCATGGTTCTGTATATTTCATTTTCCAGCTGCCGCACATTTCCCGGCCAGATATAACGGACAAGCGCTTCCAATGCATAGGAACTGACCGTTGTGATTTTTTTAGTAATATCCGATTTGTATTTTTTGAGAAAATGATTGATCAGAATAGGAATATCCTCTCTACGCTCTCTAAGCGGAGGTATTGATATCGAATAAACCACCAACCTGTAATAAAGGTCTTCTCGAAACTTTCCTTTTCGGACAGCTTCTTCCAGGTCTCTGTTTGTCGCAGAAATGATTCTTAAATCCACATGTATTTTTTTATTACCACCCACCCTCTCAAAACTTTTATCCTGTAAAAAACGCAAAAGTTTTACCTGCATTTTAGGAGGCATTTCCCCCACTTCATCGAGAAACAAGGTGCCCCCATTAGCGACTTCCAGTTTTCCAACACGTGAATCATCTGCGCTGGTAAAAGCTCCCTTTTCATGACCAAAAAATTCGGCTTCCTGAAGCTCTTCGGGAATAGCGCCGCAATTTATCGCAACAAAATCTCCCGTTTTGTAGGCACTGTTAAAGTGCAAAGCCTTTGCTACCAACTCCTTTCCGGTTCCACTTTCCCCATTGATAAAAACATTGATGTTGATCGCTGAAACCTCATCTATCTGGGCAAACACCTTTTTCATGGAGTCACTCTGCCCTACAATGTTTTTATAAGAATACGTTTGCTTCAGTTCACCTTGCAACCGCTGGATCTTGTTGACCATCGTGTGCATTTCTATGGCCCTGTCTACATTCGTTTTCAGGCGAACCTTATCCACGGGCTTTGCCATATAATCGAACGCGCCTATTTTCATAGCCTCCACAGCAGAATCCACCGCATCATTCTTTGTCACCACTAAAATAGGAATATCCCTGTTAGCCAGTTTTAATTGCTTGAGAATATCCAGTCCTTCTGACATGTTGATGTCTAAACAAATTGCACCCGGGTTTTCATCCAGGGTATTCAGACAAAGCTCTCCATTATCAAAAACTTTAACCCGATAACCCTGGTCCTGAAGCCATCCCGCCATCATGTCTCGATGAGGTATGTCCGTATCCACAACAAATAACAGGTCTTTAGTTGGCATGGTTTAGTATATCGTTATGGTTTTTCCGGTGATCATATGGATTTTACCATTAGGAAAATAATTATTCTGTTTCACACCTTGAGGAAGCCCTGTACCCCAGGGTTTCGGCTTCAAGAAGGTTTCCGAAACTAAGATAACCCTTGGTATCTTCAGGATAGCCTTCACATTCCGGCCACTCATAAACAAGAGTCTTGGGGTTTCCCACCAGGCCATATAACAAAAACAGGTCATAATCCATATTCTCTGGCCGGGAGGGAGGAGATGGTAGCCTTTTTTCCCGACGGAATTCCCACGGTGGAATCGGTTTCTCCTGGACCCAAAGTCCCAACTGTTTTTTCCACGCCTTGTATTCGAGTTTTTCAAGAAAACTGCTATGGGGGTGCTTAACCCGGTAGTGCCAGGCCAGGCCTGCCTTAAGCATCTCCTCATTCAATAGTTTGCCATCGGGTAAAAATACTTCTCCTATCAAACGACCATATTTATCTTTAAAGGTATAGTTCACGCGCACCGTTTTATGCAAAGCCAAATCAGATGCAAGTCTGCGGGAAGGCTTGCCAAAAGGCTGACCTATTTCCGGTGCGTCAATATCGGCCAAACGCACCTTAAATAATTTGTCGCGTTTTGTTTTAACGGTCAACGTGTCTCCATCGCGAACGAGAGTCACTTCGCCGTTGATCTTCGTCAGCTCCGCCTGCGGAACCAGAAACAACATCAGAACTAATAAACCCGTCTTTATTCCCATAATAAAATTTTACACCGGCGAGCCGCCGCTGGCAATGGGTCCATCTGGCAATAACTTGAACTGGCAAGCAACCCTGTTCCAGGCTTTAGACACCATAATTACGGTCTCTCTACAGAACAGGGAGGCTTCTTTCGATCATGAATTGAACATCGTCATTGGCGTTGGTGTATGTGATTTTTATCCGGGGGTGCTTGGACTGAAACACGCGAAACACCTCATCGACAAAGCCCTGGCCCACTGTTGAAATGTTTTTAAAGTCGAGAACAACATGCTTGAATTTTTCCAGACCTAAACAGATGCGTCTTGCCTGTGAGCGTGAAACATAGCGTTCGTCACCCAACATGCTCAATTGCACTAAAATATGAGTCTTATCAAACTTTTCTATTCCGTCAGAACCCTCTTGCTGGTATTCATTATAAACCTCCTGCATTTTTCTTTCTGAATCCAGAGCAATTTCCATTGCCAAACCCGTTCCGGAAAATTTAGAGTTTTTTACTTTTTCTATATACCAGTCTTCGACTACATTATCCTTCCGATAAGCCATACCTCTTGAAGTTATATAAAAATCATCGAATGCTCGGGAAGTGAAAAATATGCCTTCACCGGTATGGTTCTCCGGGTCGGTCGTGAATTTGCCTTTCGAAAGGTGCAGGGCGCTTTCTCTTTCATCTTCAAGGCTCAAGGTTTTTTTGATCTTTTGGAATATTCCAATGCCATCATCCCCAAACTCTATCTTAACGGAATCAGGCTCCCATTCTGTACTGATAACGACGGCCTTTCCCTCTGAATGGTCGATGGCGTTGTTGAGCATTTCCAGAAAACCGTATTCGCAAATTTCCAGAATATTTTGGGGTAATGTTTCAAAATCCTTTAAAAAATTTTCCTGCCAGACTTTATGCTCCTCCACAACACCATCTCTCAATGAGACAATGATCTCTTTATTCTTTTCAGATATTAAATAATATTGCACCTGTCTGGTGGTACCGGTTTTGATGATCTTTCCATCGCGTATCAGGCGATTCAGATGCCGATGGACCGTCATGCGGCTGCACGCATACGCCTTAGAAGCTTTGGCGACAATATTTTTCGGGTGCACCGGTATTTTTGCTAATAAATAGGTGCGTATTTCTTCAGCCTGATTCTTGACCATTTTTGAATCCTTTTTTATAACTAATGTTAATTATAACTATAACTAATTATAATTTGTCTGTCAAAAGACGTTAAATGAGAAATCTATATTAAAACTATACTCTATATAGTGTATTTAGCTTTTATAACTATATGATATTTTTATTATAACTATTTGTAGGCCTGATTATAACGATTGGAGTATTGGAATATAATGGGTTGCAATCGGGTAGGGGCGAACCCGTAGAACTAAGCTGTTTTTCTGGATCGAAAAACGAGGAAAAGTCCACCGGCAAGCAGAAACAGGCTATAAAAACTGCCCCGGCTGAGGTCAAAAATGAGCGGCGCATCGGGTTCTCTGAACTGTTCACCAAAGACCCGCACCACGGAATAGATAATCAGAAATTCTCCAGTCAATCTTCCGGGATAATTCAGAACATCTGTTTTCCACAGCCGCCATTGGCTGTAGATCAGCAGTAATGCTCCTTCCAGGCCAGCCTCATAAAGTTGCGAAGGGTGCCGAGACGCGATTTGATCAAAAGGAGTTCCCGGCAGGGCACTTTGAGGAAAGATCACCGCCCAGGAAACGTTGGTGACTTTGCCCCACAATTCTCCATTGATGAAATTGGCAATGCGTCCCAGTAAAATTCCCGGAGGAACCAGAGGGCATAAGATATCCCCAAGTTGTAAAAAAGAAATCTTCAGTTTTTTCGCTGTCCACCAGCAGGCCGCAATCACACCGATGAACCCGCCATGGCTGGCCATGCCCCCTTTCCAAATTTGAAATACGGTCCAGGGTCTATGCAAAGTTTCATTCAGGGCGTAGAACAGGGAATAACCCAAACGCCCACCCAGCAATACACCGATCATCATAGCGGTGATCGTGAACGACTGCTGTTCAGGCGTGAGAGCCGCTTTTCCATGTTTACAGAAAAGGTGCAACAACCACATTCCAGCCAGAAAACCCAACGCATAGGCCAACCCGTAATAACGGATGCCAAAGTTCTCTGAAAATTGAATTAGGAACGGGTCCAGATCGTGAACCCAGTAACTGGGGCTTGCCATAGTCTCAAACCTGGCTGTTAAGGTGGCGGAAGTAAATCAGCTGAGATAAAACTGCTATTTGGTGTTTGTGTCGCTTAAAAGTTTTGCGGCATCGATGGCGCCGTATGTGAAGATCATGTCTGCTCCTGCCCGGCGCATACTGAGGAGCGATTCTATCAAACAACTATCATAATCAAGCCAGCCTTTTTCTGCGGTGGCTTTGAGCATGGCAAACTCACCACTAACATGATAAGCAGCAACAGGTAAAACCGTGTGTTCTCGCGTCAACCTAATAATATCCAGATAGGGCAGACCCGGTTTAATCAGTATCCAGTCTGCACCCTCTTCCTCATCCAGCATGATTTCCCGTATTGCTTCACGGGCATTGGCGGGATCCATTTGATAAGTTTTTTTATCACCCTCTTTAGGAGCCGAATCGAGAGCATCACGAAACGGACCATAAAATGCCGACGCGTATTTCGCACAGTAACTGCAGATTAATACATCCTGGAATCCGGCTTCATCCAGAGCCCAGCGAATGGCCTCAACCCGTCCATCCATCATATCGGAAGGGGCCACCACATCGGCACCCGCTTCTGCCTGTGCCACGGCCATCCCCGCAAGCAGAGGCAGCGTTTCATCATTCACTATTATGCCATCCTTAACCAGCCCATCATGCCCGTCACTGGAATAAGGATCCAACGCCACATCGGTAATCACCAGCATACCTGGAATGGTTTTTTTCAATTCCTTCACCGCACGTTGCAGCAGTCCGTTGGGATTGAGACTTTCCTTTCCCTCAGAGTTTTTCAACGAGTCTTCCAAAGCGGGGAAGAGGGCAACCGCCGGAACTCCCAAATCAAATGCCTGTTGGCAATCGGCCACCAATTCATCAATGGAAAGGCGTGAAATGCCCGGCATGGAAACAATAGGACTGCGCAGGTTATTACCCTCCTGAACAAAAGCCGGCCAGACAAGATTGGCAGAACTCACCTGCGATTCGCGGATCAGTCCCCGAATGGATGGGTTCAGTCTGTTTCTACGCGGTCGCTGAATCATAAGTATTTCTTATTTCAGTAGGTTAAACAACATGAAGAAGAATAGCGAATCAGTTTGGCCAATGCAACCTAAAGCAAAACCCTGCCGAAAATTCGACAGGGTTTGCGGGTTTATACCCTTGTTAAAGGGAAAAAACTGGCTCCGGTGACAGGACTCGAACCTGTAACACATCGGTTAACAGCCGATTGCGCTACCATTGCGCCACACCGGAATGGTATTTTTTGAATTGAACTAAAACACTGAAATTTAATTGTTTTGTATCATAATGTCAAGGTGTTTTGAAGCCAAAAAATTAGATTTTCCAACACGACGGACCACTAGCCACTCATTGCCCATGCGGCAAGCCGTTAGCCCATTTCCATCCTGCCTTCCAGGGATTTCAGCAGTGTCACCGAGTCGGCATACTCAATATCTGAGCCAACCGGAAGACCCCGGGCTATTCGTGTAACCTTGACTTGTGAAAAAGGTTTTAAAACTTTTGAAATATAGACGGCTGTAGATTCCCCTTCCATATCAGGATTGGTTGCCAGAATGACTTCCTTGATTTCCTGTTTTTCAACCTTATCTTTCAATCCTTCAATATTCAGGTCATCAGGCCCTATACCATCCAGAGGAGAAATCACCCCCATCAGCACATGATAAACTCCTTTGAAATAACCCATGTTTTCCATCACATATACATCGTGCGGTTCTTCTACAACACAAACCTGAGAATGATCGCGGGAAGTATCTGAACAAATATCACAAGGGTCGGGCTCAGTGATACCATGACAAACCGAACAAAGAACTATTTTTTCCTTCAGGTTTTGGATTGCTGCGGCAAGTTTATGGGCCTGCTCGGCTTTTCCTCGCATCAGGAAAAATGACAACCGTTCAGCGGTTTTTTGACCAATGCCAGGCAGCCTTTTTAACTCATCTATGAGGTTGGTAACAGCGGCAGGTCGTTTCACGGTGAGACATCCCAACAGTTCTTGTCTAAAATTTTCAACAAACTCATTAAAGAGAACCCTAATATTTCAATATTTATACTTTATGGCAATTTTTAGAGGCGCCCTTAAGTAAAGAGTCCGGGAATTTTCAGTCCACCTGTCAATTTGGACATTTCGCCCTGCGCCAGTTCTTTCACTTTTTTTTGAACTTCGTTCATGGCGCCAGCTATCAGGTCTTCAAGAACTTCCCGGTCACTCATATTAATCAACTCGTCATCGATATGAACCGAGACTATTTCATTGAGTCCATTTGCAACCACCCT
The DNA here is from genome assembly GCA_009873635.1 of Nitrospinota bacterium. Classification (NCBI taxonomy): domain Bacteria; kingdom Pseudomonadati; phylum Nitrospinota; species Nitrospinota bacterium. The sequence goes on along the minus strand of WAHY01000010.1, from coordinate 45,602 downwards.
TACCATACCGCCCCCGGTGGACACTTCTACCGTTTTCTCAGCGAGCCCTTCCTGAATTTCAGAAAGCCTGGACTGCATGTCTTGAGCTTGTTTGAATATTGAAAGCCAGCTGCTATCGCTCATAAATACACCTGTTATTGTTTCTCACTTCACTACCGTGCCCCCAAAAATATCCAGAGCGTCTTGAATGATTTCCGATTCCGTTTTCTGCCTACCCTGGTTTTCATCAACTAAATTTTTTTTTTCCTGTTGACTTGATGAAGAAACAGGTTTGGCCTCGCCCAGTTTCAAAACTACCTGAACTTCGTTACCACTGACGGACTTGATTATATCTTTTATGAACTGTATATTTTCCGCGCTCTCAACCATTTCAAGAGTGAAAGAATCTCCGAACATCAATTGAACTTCTTTATCGTCAAGCGCAAGCACCTTGCATTTATCCAGATAATGTTCAAACGCGGGCCTTTTGCGTGATACTTCCTGGCGGACCTTGTCCCAAACCTTAGAGTCGTAAGAACCATTTTCAGGTTGCGGAGCAGTCGGAGCGCTCTTCACGGGCGAGGAATTATTTTGCGGCACCGGCGCAACCGTTGTTACTGTATGTTGGGCGGGTTGTACTTCACCTTCCGCCTGATTAATCTTGTTAATAAGGTCATCAATATTTTTAAACGGCCTTGTTTCCGTCAACCTTAAAATAGCCATTTCAAAAACCATCTGCCCCAACGAACTTTGTTTCATCTCTGCTTCCGTCCGGGAAAGAATGGTAAACATTTGCTGTAACTCATCGACATGAAAACCTTCGGCTTGTTTTTTCAAAACATCCAAATTGCAGGTATGGGTGTTTAACAGCTTTTCCGGGTTGCGGGAAACTTTGACCATCAACAGGTTCCTTAAATATTCCATCACGCTGCGGCAGAAAAGTCCCAGGTCCTTACCCTGGTTGGCAACTTCCTGTACCAGGCTGATCAATTCGGCAGGTTCTCTTTTGATAAGACGATCAGCAAAAAGTTCCAGAGTGGTTCCCCCAACAATACCCAGCACCGACTCCACCGAATCAGCATCAATTGTTTTACCGCTGTATGCGATAACCTGATCCAGCAGGCTTTGCGCGTCACGCATACTGCCTGCGCCTACTTTTGAAATCTCATCCAAACCTTTTGCGTCAATTTCTATTCCTTCCTGTCCGCAAATCAGTTCCAGTTGTTTTGTGATTTGGGCATTAGACAACGGTTTGAACTCAAAACACTGGCAACGAGAAAGAATCGTTTCAGGAATTTTAATCAACTCGGTGGTAGCAAAAATAAATATAACGCGTGGAGGTGGTTCTTCCAGTGTTTTCAACAAAGCATTGAACGCGCTTTTTGAAAGCATGTGAACTTCATCGATTATATAAACTTTGTAACGGGCGGAAGATGTGGCGTATTGCACATTGTCGATGAGATCACGAACTTCAGCCACTCCATTATTTGAGGCACCATCAATTTCCTGGACATCAATACAATGGCCTTCTGTAATTTCGACGCACAAACTACAGGTTCCGCAAGGCTCTATGGTCGGACCCTTTTCACAATTGAGGACCCGTGCCAGAATCCTCGCCATGGTTGTTTTACCGACACCCCTTGTTCCGGAAAATAAAAACGCATGCGAAACACGGTTCAGCTCAATAGCATTTGAAAGGGTACGGACAATGTGTTCCTGCCCAACCAGTTCATTAAATTTTTGGGGACGCCATTTTCGGGCTGAGACTTGAAAATCCATTGTTCAATACATCAATGATTTGCCTGCGAGCACTGATCGCCGGCAATGTTTAACGGGACCCCTCTTTATGAAGCACCCCTTCGGGGCATGAAATCAAATGAAGGGCGTACCGCAAAGGGCCGGGGTGGTTTCCCCATTCTGGATTATATCGTAAAAGGCAGAATTGTTGGGGAACTCACAGCACACATAGTATTTTGCTACCGCTGCTTCCTTCCGGACCTGACGGGTTTCACAAAGCTATGTTGCGTGAGGCCCAACAAAACTGCCAACCAGCGTGACACTGGACTCAGAAACTCTATTCAACCAAGCGGAGTACCTCCGCTGGTGATTTGCAATAATTTATCTTGCAACCAGCAGTTTAGCAAACCGTAAGATCAATACTAACTGCCTCCCACGCAAGTGGGTGGCGGAGAGGGAGGGATTCGAACCCTCGGTAGGGGTCAACCTACACACGCTTTCCAAGCGTGCGCCTTAAACCGCTCGGCCACCTCTCCTGTCAGGCGCAGGGCCAACGAGCAATCACCCTACCTTGCAAACAATAGTTTTCTCTGCAGGATTGATAATTTACCTGCCCTGTTAAGGGCTATTCTAACAAAAAAGGCCGAGAACACGTCCGCTTATTCGACGTTGGTCCCGACCACAATCAAAGCGTGCAGTATTCTAGTTTCATCCACCTTGAGATTCAAGGTCAATTCCAATCTAAAAACTCTCAAACCTTTTGTTTTCGAATCTGACTGAAAACTAAAGAGTTCCTGCAAATATCAATCCATGAAATACCAGACCGCCCAGGTCAAACCTACCATGACACCGCTCATATAAATACCCGGGCCCATTCCACCTGAATAATAATAGATCATAGCGACCCCAATGAGCCAACCGATGGTCATAACATTCAGGATGAATTTAAACCCGTTTCTCAACTAAAGTTATGGTTATTTGAGTCGGAGCGTAATGTTCTTAACCGTCTCCCAATTGATTGAGTTCAACAATGGTTTCAGGGGTGACGATTTTTTCAGGATCGGATCCTAACATCCAGGGTTCCCGTTCATACTTTTCGGAAGCTTCAACACGACTCAAGTAATTTGACATTCGTTGTTGGTTGTCCTTTAAAAACTTTTGAAAAACCATCTTCGGCCGTTTCTCTCTTTTAGCCATAAAAAACTTTTCCCTGGTTTATTTTAAACTTGGGGGAGAGCATGCCCTCTCCCCGAAAACTGGCGCGCCCAGCAGGACTCGAACCTGCGACCTACGGTACCGCAAACCGTCGCTCTATCCAGCTGAGCCATGGGCGCATAATTGGGTTTTAAGCGGAGTGACTCCGCTCCTGTAGCGAGCAGATCAGGATACGTCTACAGGTATATAATCTATTAATTGCAGAGCAAAATCTTCATGCTCAAACGCATACATTGTGGGATATTTCGCAAATGCCCACCCTGTATAAAGGGTCTTGCCGTTTTGTTCAACCACTAATTGAACAGCCGGATTGATCAAGTCATTGCCTTTGGATGTATAAGCACCCTTGCTCATCACAAAATTAGGTAGAAACGGTCCCACCGTGACATTGATGCCTGAGTCTTCCAATTCAAATTTGGAACCCAGGTTAACGGTTTTCATTTCATTGCGTGCTTCGTCTTTTTTGTTCTTGATCAGAAGCTTGACCGCTTTCCACTTGCCCTCTGATTCATCGGGTACAACAATTTTCCGTTCGATTTTTACCGCTTCCTGAACATTGGGGTGACTTCCGTCTTCAGGTAGTGGGCTATCCAAATCAGCCTGCATTGGCGGGGTTTTCGACCGCGACCCCTCGAATTGGGAAACATTCAGTTTGCTAATGTCCTTCTTCTCCAGGTTGGCAATATCTTCCTTGCTCTCATAAGTACAACCTGTGACCAATACCAGTACGGCTATATATTTAATTAGTTGTTTCAAAGTTTGTCCTTTTAGTATATAGGCCCAATGCTATCTGCCCCCCACGCAAGTGGGTGGCGGAGAGGGAGGGATTCGAACCCTCGGTAGGGGATAAGCCTACACACACTTAGCAGGCGTGCGCCTTAAGCCAGCTCGGCCACCTCTCCGTTTTATATTTTACCCTGCCAGCAAACTACAAAGCTTGATCGGACTTGTTATTTGCCCTCACCCAAGTGAGCATTTTGACCAGCGATCATTGTAAGTGGCATCCCACTCAAGTGGGAAAAATAACTTCCACAAATAAAACGCTATATCCTTTTCCTACGCTCATCCCTTATATGGTACTGATGAGCTATAGCTAACTGCCCCCCACGCAAGTGGGTGGCGGAGGGAGTAGGATTCGAACCCACGGTACTTTCGTACAACGGTTTTCAAGACCGCCGCCTTAAACCACTCGGCCATCCCTCCATTATATCGTGAACCCGGCTATATTTATCTACTTGCGGGAAAATGTCAAGCGACTGTTTCCAGTTTTAAGTCAATGCTTTATAGCTTTATAGCTTCCTGACCATGCAAATAAGGCCGCAAGGCTTCCGGCACGTTTACGGTTCCGTCTTCCTGTTGATGATTTTCGAGAAGAGCTACAAACAATCTGCCCGCGGCCAGGCCGGACCCATTCAAGGTATGCACGAATTCAGGTTTACCGCCTGTACGTTTTTTACAGCGAATCCGGGCACGTCGGGCCTGATAGTCGGTAAAATTACTACAGGATGAAATTTCACGATAAGTATCCTGACTGGGAAGCCATACTTCCAGATCATAAGTTTTAGCGGCGGAAAAACCCAGGTCACCCGTACAAAGCTCCACGACCCGATAATGCAGATCAAGTTTTTGAAGAATAGACTCCGCGTTCGTAACCAGACTTTCGAGCTCTGCTTCTGATTCCCGGGGACGACTGAATTTAACCAGCTCGACCTTGTCAAACTGGTGCTGCCGAATCAACCCTTGCGTATCTTTTCCATAAGATCCCGCTTCTCTTCTGAAACAAGGAGTGTAAGCGGCATAACAGATTGGCAGCGATTCCTCTTCCAGTATTTCATCACGGTGAAAGTTTGTCACAGGAACTTCGGCTGTCGGGATGAGATACAAAGGGTCATCGCGTGTAGCGAACAACTCTTCCTCAAACTTGGGCAGTTGCCCTGTACCTTGCATACTTTCTTTATTAACCAGGAAAGGTGGATACAATTCTTGATAACCATTTTCGCGAGTCTGCACATCGATCATGAAATTAATCAAAGCCCGCAACAGCCCTGCCCCTTGTCCTTTGTAAACAGCAAAGCGGGCGCCGGAGATTTTTGCCGCCCTTTTTAAATCTATCAGTCCAAGTTGTTCCCCGATTTCAACATGGCTTTTTGGTTTGAAAGAAAACTGCGGTTTCGTTCCCCAGTCACGCACCATTCGGTTAGCGGTTTCATCCGCACCATCGGGAATTGTGTCGTCAGGAATATTTGGGATACCAAGCAGTTTTTCCTGTACCTGTGTTTCCCAGGATTGGATTTTATCGTCCAGCTCTTTTATAGAAACATTGATGGCCTTGACCTCTTCCATAAGTTGTGAAGCGTCTTGTCCATTTTGTTTAAGTTTCCCTACCTCAGCCGAAAGTTTCTTTTTCCTGTTTTTTAATGATTCCGACTCTTGAAGTCCCGCCCTCCTGTCTTCTTCAGGTTTGAGCAGTTCATCCAGTTCCTTAAAGTCACCGCCTCTGCGTTTGAGGCTGGTTTTAACAGCTTCGGGATTTTCGCGAATGATTTTTATATCAAGCATCAGCGTTGCTTTTTCATCCTTTTTTCAATGCCAACGAGTTTCATTTTAAGTATGGCAGGGTAGACATATTGACCTTCCAGAGCTTTAAACCGGTTATAAGCCTCTTGCAGGTGTCCTTCTTCTTCCAGGCAAGAGGCGACAACAAAATCCATATCTTCTTTGAAGCGGCTTTCTGAATATTCCAGATTAAAATGCCGATACTTTTCCCTCGCTTCGGGGCAGCGGCTTAACGCATAAAGAATTTCTATTATTTTAAATTTAGATTCTTCCGCCCAGGAACTTTTAGGATAGTTTTCCAGCAAAATTTCCAGCTCTACAAGGGCCTGCTCATAGTTTTGTTTTTTATAATAGATAGAGGCTATTCGATATTGATGGTCATCGTTTCCGTTTTTATTAGCATATTGATTGATTAAATTCTGGTATTCAATGATGGCCTGATCGTAATCTTTCAATCCAAACTCAGCGATTTCCGCAATGTATTTTTGCGCCGGATACGCAAACTCCCCATCTCGATTCATTTGCAGGACTTCCTGAAAATAAACCAGAGACCGTGAACTGTTATTCAGGCTGAAATGATGTATTTCTCCGAGTCGAAACAGGGCTTCTTCCGCTAACGGTCCGCTGGGATGTTTTTTCAACACCTCATTAAACATCTCAATAGCGCTATGGTTTCTGCCTTCAATCCACTCTTCATTAGCCTTCTGAAGTAGAGGATCCATCTGTTCCGAGCAGGAAACAGAGAAAACCCATGCCAGAAGAAAAATGCCTGCGCTCAGTTTGCTCCAACCCTTCAGGTTAGTGCTCCTGGGAGTGGTTACATCCATAAGGAAAGTATTATTCAACCAGTTTTTCTATGCTGACAACCTGGTTGTCTTGACCGGTACCTACCAGGCGAACTCCCTGGGTATTTCTACCTATCAAGGATATTTCGCTAACCCGCATACGAACAATATTACCATCAGAAGTGATGACCAAAAGTTGATCTTGCTCATCAACTTGTTGCACACCCACCACGCTTCCTATTTTTTCGTTACAACGAATCGTCATAACACCCATTCCGCCCCTGCCTTGCTGGGGATATTCTTCCAACGGTGTTCTTTTGCCATAACCATTTGAGGTAACTGTAAGGAGTTTATTGCCATCTTGAACAATTTCCGCACCCACCACACGGTCATCTTTTTTAAGTCGTATCCCTCGAACCCCTCTACCTGTGCGTCCTATGGGGCGCACTTCTTCCTCATTAAAACGAATGGAAAATCCTTTTTCGGTGGCAAGCAAAATATCACTTTTTCCATCACACAACTCAGCGGCAATCACACGGTCTCCCTCATCAATGGTCAGCCCGATAATTCCCCCCTGCCTGGGTTTTCTGTATGCCATTAAAGATGTTTTTTTAACGATACCACGCTCTGTGGCTACCATTACAAATTTATCCTCTTCAAATTCCCTTAGGGAAAGAATGCTGGCGATAGATTCTCCAGGCTGGAGCCGCAAAAGGTTTGCAATGGATTTTCCCTTGGCAATCCGGCTCACTTCGGGAATGGAGTAAACCCTCAAGGCATGAATCTTTCCAATACTGGTAAACACCAGGAGGTGGCTCAGTGTTGAGGCAATGAAAAGTTTTTCAACAACATCTTCTTCCTTGAGGTTCATGCCCCTGATACCCTTGCCGCCTCTTCTTTGCGCTCTGTAATTATCGACCGTTTGGCGTTTGATGTATCCACTGCGTGTATAAACGACCACAGCATCCTCATCCGCAATGAGGTCTTCAATTACCAAATCGCCTTCATCCGTATCGGCAATTTCTGTTCGTCTTTCATTGCCGTACTTGTTTTTAATTTCTATCAACTCTTCTTTAATTATTCTGAGTTTGATTTCTTCATGGGCCAGTATTTCCAAAAGTTCTTTGATCAGTTTGCGGGTATCCTCCAGGTCTTCTATTATTTTTTTCCGTTCTAATCCTGTGAGGCGTTGCAAACGCATTTCAAGAATCGCCTTGGCTTGGATTTCTGACAGGCCAAACTCTGCCATCAATCCATCACGGGCGGTGACTGGGTCGTCAGCATCGCGAATGAGCTGGACGACAGCATCCAGATTATCCAGCGCGGTGGCCAGTCCCTCGAGTATGTGTTCTTTTTCCCGGGCCTTCTTTAGATCAAACTCCGTTCTTCTGGTTACCACTTCTTTACGGAAGAGAATGAAGTGGTGTAAAAACTCTTTCAGGTTAAGAATTCTGGGTTGTTGATTTACCAGTGCCAGCAGGATGACCCCGAAGGTATCTTGAAGTTGGGTGTTTTTATAAAGGGAGTTTAAAACCACTTGACCCACAGTGCCCTTTTTCAGCTCAACCACTACGCGGATTCCATCCCGGTCAGATTCGTCTCTCAGGTCCGATACCCCATCCAACCTTTTATCTCGCACCAGTTCAGCGATTTTTTCTACAAATTTCGCTTTGTTTACCTGATATGGCAATTCGTTAATAATTATGCGCTCCCGGTCGCCCTTCTCCATGGTTTCAATTTCTGCACGACCCCGAACCCTGATGATTCCTTTGCCGGTTTTATAAGCCGCCTGAATGCCGTTTCTTCCCTGTATGATTCCCCGGGTGGGAAAATCGGGGCCGGGCATAAGCGCAATCAAATCTTCAACAGTACAATCAGGGTTATCAACAACGTGAACGGTGGCATCTATAACCTCCCCCAGGTTATGCGGAGGAATATTAGTCGCCATGCCTACAGCTATTCCTGACGAACCATTAACCAACAGTTGAGGAAAGCTCGCCGGAAGGACGGAAGGTTCTTCCAATGAATCATCATAATTGGGAATGAATTGGACTGTGTTTTTATCCAGGTCCCGGAGTAATTCCCCGGTGATTTCCTCCATACGGATTTCTGTATAACGCATGGCGGCGGCGGAATCACCATCTATAGAACCAAAGTTCCCCTGACCATCAATCAGTGGATACCTTTGAGAAAACTCCTGTGCCAGCCGAACAATCGTGTCGTATATTGCCTGATCTCCGTGAGGATGATATTTACCCATTACATCACCAACAATACGCGCCGATTTTTTGTAGGGTTTGTTCCAGGCATTACCGGTTTCATGCATCGCGTACAGAGCACGGCGGTGTACTGGTTTCAACCCGTCTCGAACATCTGGCAGGGCACGTCCAATGATTACGCTCATTGCGTAATCAAGGTACGAGTTTTTCATTTCATCATCTATATTGATCGGTTCGATCGTTTCTGGCATTCAAATACCTTTCAGTGTATGAATTCTAAAAAGTGGTGTTGGCGCAGTGGTCAAAAAGGAAAACAGCCATAGGCTGTATATCAAACATCTACATTTCGTGCCTGCAACGCGTTTTTCTGAATGAATTCTCGTCGAGGTTCTACTTCTTCACCCATTAACACGGTGAATAAATCTTCAGACGCAACCAGGTCGTCGGCCCTGACTTCTAGAAGTATTCTAACTTCCGGATCCATTGTTGTTTCCCACAACTGTTCGGCGTTCATTTCGCCAAGGCCTTTATAGCGTTGAATGTATATGCCTTTCTTAGCCATGCTTAAAACTGCCCGCAGCAAATCATGTTTAGAGTCTACGGTAATGCTTTCACCATTGTTGTTTAAAATAAAAGGTGGATGGTCGTTCTCCCGGATAGGCTCGTACACTTCCAGAATATTCTGGAAAATTACGGACTCCATAAACTCCACATTAAACTTTATCTGAAAATCCCTTCCATTGTTTGAGCCAAACATCAAGATTTCGTACTGTGCGGTTTCTGAGTCAAACTCCAACCGGAAAAACACATCTTTTAATTCCTGGTTTAAGTCGATCTTTTTAAAGCCATGAGATGTTCTGGCACAGACTTCTGCGGGTTTGTCCCTGTTGACTTCTACCAAAAACTCTTTTAATCGATTTTCTTTTTCTATGTTGAGGTCGATGCTTTTATCAAACTCGACCGGGACATTAAGGTGCTGCGACTTGTATTCGTATTTATTCCTGTTTTCATCATCAATCAACGCATCCAGAATCTGAATGACTATTTGCATGACTTGTTCCAGACTCTTGAAGGCCTCATTTTTAAAACTCAGCCCTATCAATACATTCAAGACAGATTGCGGAATATTATTTTTTACGACCTGCTCAAAACATTCTTCGAATTTATATAAATTGTTTATGAGCTGATTCAGCTCCAACCCTGAAATTTTATGACCATTCTTTTGAGTGGTAATTTCAAGTTTTTCTGTTCCCTGCTCCATCAAGAACTTAAATAGAAACTTTTCATCCTTTAAGTAGTTTTCTTTTTTACCCTTTTTCACTTTATAAAGCGGGGGCTGGGCGATGTATAAATATCCTTTTTCAATTAATTGGGGCATTTGACGGAAGAAAAAGGTTAGGAGCAGTGTCCTGATGTGCGCTCCGTCAACATCCGCATCCGTCATTATGATAATTTTATGATAACGGAGATTTTCTATCTTAAAGTCGCTTCCAATACCTGTCCCCAATGCTGTAATCAGGGTTCGGATCTGCTCGCTACCGATCATTTTCTCAGTACGAGCTTTCTCAACGTTGAGGATCTTTCCTCTCATTGGTAAAATTGCTTGAAACCTTCTGTCACGGCCCTGCTTGGCGGTACCTCCAGCCGAGTCTCCCTCTACAATATAGAGTTCAGATAAAGCCGGGTCTTTTTCGGAACAATCTGCCAGTTTTCCCGGTAGAGCACTAACCTCCAACGCGCTTTTTCTTCTAACCAGATCCTTTGCCTTTTTAGCTGCTTCGCGGGCCTGTGCCGCACTGATAACCTTCGCAACTATTTTTTTGGCTGTCGCAGGCTGTTCTTCAAAAAACTGGCCTAATTTTTCATTGACAATCTGTTCAACAACTCCTTTTACGTCTGTGTTACCGAGTTTCCCTTTTGTCTGGCCTTCAAATTGCGGTTCCGGTATTTTTATGCTCAAAACAAGGATCAGTCCTTCCCTGGCATCATCCCCGGTCAGTGTAACGCCGGTGTTTTTCAGTAAATTATTCTGGGTGGCATAACTATTGATTGTTCTCGTAAGAGCCGACTTGAATCCACTTAAATGTGTTCCACCATCCCTGGTGTTAACATTATTGACAAATGTGAAAACTTCTTCCGTGTAACTATCGTTATACTGAAGTGCTAGCTCTAAATCGCAATCGTCCTTGCTCCGTTCGATATAAATGGGATCTGGATGAATAATTTTCTTCTTTTTTCCAAGATGTTCGATAAAGGAACGTATTCCCCCTTCGAATAAAAATTCATTATCCTTGCCATCCCTTTCATCATGGATATGAATTTTCACACCTTTATTTAGAAAAGCCAGCTCACGAAGCCTGTTAGATAAAACCTCAAAACTGAAAATCAATTCTTCAAAAATTTCAGAGTCTGGTTTAAAAACTATCTTTGTCCCGGAAGAACTCGTTTTACCTACTATTTCTAATTTGGTGGTTGGATTTCCCTTGCAATACTCTTGAGTATAAACTTTTCCATCTTTCTTAATTTCCAGTTTCAATATCTCAGATAAAGCATTAACAACAGATACCCCAACACCATGTAAACCTGCTGATACTTTATACGTATCTTTATCAAACTTACCTCCAGCATGAAGAACCGTCATAACCACTTCTGCCGCCGAGATTTTTCTATCCGAATGCATATCAACAGGAATACCGCGTCCGTTATCACCAACAGTAACCGTTCCATCAATATGTAAGATAACTTCAATTTCAGAACAAAACCCAGCGATTGCTTCATCTACACTATTATCAACAAGCTCAAAAATCAGGTGATGCAAACCATCTATACCTGTCCCACCTATATACATTGCCGGTCTTTTTCTAACGGCTTCTAGTCCCTCCAATATTTTTATATTAGAGGAGTCGTAAGTTGTTTTTTGAGGAGTGTTCATAAATGTTTTAATAGTTACTTGATAAGAAAATTTTCTATATATATTTTGTTGTAGTTGTAGAGCCTATAAGTATGTGGAAAAGCCAGCTAAGTTTTCAATTTTAAAGGCAGAGTTTAAAGAAGAAACCGTTGTAAAAAATGTGTTTTTTTGAGTAAAGGTGGGGGAAATTTTTACTCGCTCAATTATACCTTATTTTGCCTTTTTTTTTCAGGTTTTTTTAACATGTTTTAGACAGGTTATCCTTTTTCGATCAGGTTTATTATTTCCTGGATGGAGGTCTCTAACTCTTTGTTTTCTTTGATTAATTTGGATATCTTTTTGTGAGAGAAAATTACCGTTGTGTGATCTTTGCCGCCAAACTGGCGACCAATTTCAGGAAGAGAAGATTTGGTGTGTTCCCGACACAAAAACATGGCTATCTGACGGGGTATGGAAATGTCCCGGGTGCGCCTTTTTGATTTTATATCTGAGACCTTGAGTCCGTAATATGCGGCAACAAATTTGATGATATTTGAGATTGTAAAATGCTTATTTTTATCCAGAGTAAAATCCTTTAAAACTTCCTCTGTGAGCTCTAAATCAAGTTTACGATGTGTAAAGGATGAATATGCTATCACTCTCAGCAAAAACCCTTCTAATTCCCTGATATTGGACTTTATGTTTCCTGCTATAAAGATCGCAACGTCCTGTGGGATCGTTTTCTTATGGAAATCAGCTTTTTTGTACAGAATAGCAACTTTCGTTTCCAAGTCCGGGGGGTTAATATCAGCTACAAGCCCGGATTCGAACCTGGATCTCAACCGCTCTTCCATGTTGTGAATGTCTTTAGGGTATCTGTCGCTTGAAATAACAAGTTGCTTGTGGGATTCGTATAGTGCATTGAAGGTATAAAAAAACTCTTCCTGTGTTCTTTCTTTTCCAGCAATAAACTGGATATCATCAACAAGTAAAACATCTAAAGGCCGATATCTTTTTCGGAAAGACGGCATCTTATCTCTTTTAATAGATTCTATAAGATCTACGGTAAAACTCTCTGCAGAGATATAACGAACCCGAGAATCAGGATTATTTTCACGAATTTTATTGCCTATCGCGTGCAATAGATGAGTCTTACCCAACCCAACGGCCCCATATAAAAATAAGGGGTTGTAGGCCATGGCCGGATGTGAAGCGACCGCTAAAGCAGCAGCATGAGCAAACTGGTTGCTGGAACCGACGACAAAATTAGAAAAATCATATTTAGGATTGAGAGAGGACGAAACCGAAGATATTGAACTTTCAATGGGTTCTGTTACAGGCACTTCAGGCGCCTCATTGATATGTTCCGTTTGGGCTAATATTTCAGACTCTATACAAAAATCTACTAAGATAGATTTTTCCGCTACAGATTTTAAAGTGGTTTCAATCAGGTCCCTGTAATTTTCTATCAGACACTTTCTATAAAACTGGTTTGGAACCGCAATTGTCATTAAGCCTTCATCAAAGGCTCTCGGATATGTTGGGGAAAACCAGGTGGTGTAGTTTTCCGGGAGTATTTGCTCCTCAATCTTTTCTAGACACTTTTTCCAAAGGGCTTCTTTAACTTCCATAATTTTGGAAACAGATAATGAGTTGTGGGGGGAAATCGGCACCCAATATATAAAAGAAGAGTGCTTAAAGCAACCTCAAAAGCTCAGGTTCAAACAAAAGCTTTCCAACTCCAGCATTAACAAAAGTTTTCATTTCAAACATTTTTATTCCTTCAGTATTTTTAACTACCCTTTTTTGATTACTTAACTTTTTAATAATAAAAGACATGTTTTTCTAGTGGTTTAGGAGCTTTATACCTTGTTCTTTTTTACATAGTTTAAGAGGCTGACTCTAAAGTCTAACTCTGGAAAAAAATATTTCGGGAAAAACGGATATTAGTTCGTTGACTTAAAGTTAGCCCATAATTACTTATTTACTTATCAAGCCTTTCCTCCTTCCAATTGGTAAGCAACCGAAAAAAATTAATTTATTTGATGAGGGCAGATGTGAATGAGTTGGTTGAATGGCTAAAAAACGTATATTATTTCTTTCCTGGTGGTCTTTAATTCATCAATTCACCGGCGACTTAACACTGAAAGAGTTTTTAAATGGTGAACAAATCATCAACATTCTGGAAGCTATGGGTCTTTCTACTTTACGTATTGGGGTCAGCCAAACCCAGAAAAGTATTGTTCATGAAGTCGTGAAGAATATAAATTTTGCCCATGCGGGTTAACAATGGGTCAATCCTACAACACTATTATGAGATCAAAAGTATGAATCTTGAATTATTCCGAGCTTTAACCCCCTGAATCACGCTATTACTATTATTTGTAGTTGGAACGATAGGATGGTTATTGCGTTGGATGTTGGCAGATAACCTCCTGCGATTTAGCGATTTTAAGAAAAATATTGAAGATATCGAAGGTTTGCTTCGTGACATTGATCGAATAAGACAGGACGATCAAAAATATTTTTTAGAGCAGTATGTAGACTTAAAAGCTTTTTATGTTGCCTTCGAAAAAAATGAAGCTTTGATAATCAGAATCTTTAAACAATTGAACGAGCTTGCAAAGTCTGTAAATCAAATTGTTGGTGCGCTGAACGCCGGGGAAAATAGATATGTCTGGGTCCTTGTCTGATAACATGGAGCACCTTGATTAACTGGAGATTATTCGTAATGCTCAAAACTTTGGTGTTGCGTGGCATGATTATCTTCTAGGTTCAAAATATTCTTATTTGAAAGAAGAGCCGATCAATCTTGAAGGCATGGGATTAACGGACCGGCAACTGATGGCCGTGTCGCTGGTTTTTTATGGAGGGCTTAGTAAAAAACTTGCGGCGCGAATAATGAAAATAAGCAGCCAGGCAATTTCGGATCATATCAAGGCGGCTCTGAAAAAAATCAGTCAGGCTTTAACATAAACTAAGTGTTTTGCAAATTGGTTTCCTCTGAGATAATATCCCTTTAACTTTAATTTTGGTACAAGTATGAAGATCATTGTTTGTGTCAAACAGGTGCTGGACACAGCGGCTCAAATACAGATTGAAAATGGACAGGTGGTTTCTCCCGGAAGCCCCCGCATTATTAATCCTTATGATGAGTTTGCGATTGAAGAAGCTGTCCGTATCAAGGAAAAAAAACCTGATACTGAAATCACAATTTTATCTCTGGGCCCAGAGGGATTTAAAGACTCCATAAAAAAGGCTCTTGCCATGGGGGCCGACAAGGCTGTTCATTTGATGGATGAAAAATTTGAACAGCTGGATTCTTATTCTCTTGCTAGATTACTGGTTCGCAGTATTGAAAAAATTCCTTACGATCTGATTCTCTGTGGACGGCAGGCTGTCGACCTTGACCAGGCCCAGACTGGTCCGGCCCTGGCAACACTTCTTGGCATACCTTTTATTACGGTTGTGACCGGCATGGAGTTCTCCGATGATTTTAAACATGCAAAAATTACCCGGCAGGTTGAAGGGGGTAGTGAGGTTCGTGAGTTGCCTCTTCCACTTTTACTCACTTGCCAAAAAGGATTGAATGAACCGCGACTGCCTTCGCTTAAAGGTATAATGGCTGCTAAGAAAAAAGAGGTTTTAACAGTTTCTGCAACGGATCTGGATTTTGAAACGCTTGAAATTGGCGACAAGCGTGTGATTGAGAAAAATCTATGCTTGCCCCCGGAACGAAAAAAGGGAATAATTCTTCAAGGTACTGATGAAGAGATCAGTCAAGAACTGACGCGTCTTTTGCGGGAAGAAGAGAAAATCATATAATTTTTTATCTATCCTATGAATGAAAATTCCTCCACCCCTGATGATACAGGGATAAAAGGCCTTGCACAGAAATACAAGGGGCAAATTGGAATCGGTCTCCTGGTTTTGTATGTTTTTCTTCTTGGACTTGGAACCATTGGTGAAATCTGGGAGATAGAATGGATTTTGGATCTGCCCCTGTTTCGGCCCCCCGGTAAATATTGACCATTCTGTGAAGATTTCCATCTATTCTGAAAGGCTTTGATTAATATGAGCCCATACGGGCAAATATGGTTTTTATTGTTGGGTTGATATCAAGGCGGATAAATTTTTTATGCAGGAGTTTTTTTAGTGAGTGATAACAGGATATTGGGAGTGGTTGTTGAACATGACCAGGGTAACATTAAGCCGGTATCTTTAGAGGTTCTTGCCGCAGCCAGAAAACTTGCGGATCAGATCTCAGGAAAAGTTATTGCCTTATGTTGTAGTCATTCTAAGGATTTAAATCCTGAGTCGTTTATTAAGCATGGTGCTGATGAAGTACGATTTCTTATTCATCCAGATCTGCAAAACTATATTCATGAAAATTATTCTTCGGTTCTATTGCAGCAACATGAAAAATCTCCGTTTGATTTTTTGTTCATGCCTGCCAGCAATAATGGCAAAGAATTATCAGCAGTTCTTTCTGCTCAACTGGGAGTAGGGGTGGCGACCGATTGCATATCCCTTTCTGTCAATGGGGAAGGGGATGTAGAAGCGGTGCGGCCTGTTTCTTCTGGCAAGGCACATTCTACGATCAGCTTTAGCGGGAATAGACCTTATATTGTTTCTTTAAGGCCAAATGTTTTTCGTAGTCCTCAAACTGAGCGGCAAGGTGATATTGTTGAGGAGGAAATCCAATTACCGGAATTTTCTAAAAGGGCCCGTGAACTGGTCAAACAGGTCGGCTCGAAAATGGACATCACGGAAGCCCGCATCGTGGTGTCAGGTGGACTGGGTATGCAGGGACCAGAAAATTTTGGTTTATTGGAAGAACTTGCCGATGTCTTGAATGGCGCGGTGGGTGCAAGCAGGCCGGTGGTTGATAATGGATGGCGTGAATATTCCAATCAGGTCGGCCAGACTGGCAGAACCGTTTCCCCCGACCTTTATATTGCCTGTGGCATCTCCGGTGCTGTGCAGCATCTGGCAGGAATGTCTTCTTCAAGATGTATTGTGGCCATCAACTCCGATCCCAATGCCGCTATTTTTTCCGTCGCTGACTATGGAATTGTCGGTGATGCGCTAAAAGTGGTACCTGCTCTCACCCGGGAATTTAAAAAGATTCTCGCTTCCTGAATAATACTTTCTTCTTTTTAATATGCAGCGGGCCAGCCTTTCAGAAGTTCTGCAGGATCCCCGATTATCTATCAATCGAGAACTTCCGGATGATACGGATGTGAAGATTCAGCAGTTTTTAGACCTATTGGTAAAATGGAATGACAAAATTAATCTTACAGCAGACAAAGACCCGGACATTATGCTTAAGAAGCATGTGTTTGACTCACTGCAATATTTACGTGTGCTGGACCCCGATTCAAGAGTGATGGACATTGGTAGCGGTGCCGGTTTTCCAGGCCTGCCATTAAAAATTACTTGTCCCGGAATCACATTGATCCTGGTAGAGAGCCAACGCAAGCGTTGCAGTTTTCTGGAAACTGTGGTCCGTGAGCTGGGACTGGATCGGGTCGAGGTGATCAACGCTCGCGCGGAAGATCTGTCTGGGGAACATGAGGACCGATATGACAAAGTGGTTTTCCGAGCTGTAACAAGTTTAGAATCATGTCTGGCTCTTGGAGAGAGGTTTTTGAAACCAGGCGGAACGCTCATAGTAAAAAAACCCCCGGACGAAGCCCCTTGCCAACAAAGTACAAACCTGGTCATAAAAAAAGATATCCCAATTACCAGTTATAAAGGTCTGGTCTCAAGCTTGCTGGTTTATGAGTTGGCGGCGAACCGCTAGAAGCAATAGATATAACCCTGAAAAAGAAATCCGTCCGGGAGGTTCACAATCACCGGCCCCACGCCGAGCGGTGTTTCACGTGAAACAATGTCAAGCTGTCAACTGGAAGATTAAAATTATCAATCGGTTATATAAAAATGCATGCGACTGAGAAATTCATCCTCACCGGCACCGAACCGAGAGGTCTGATAATCCAAAATTATGTTGGCAGAGAATTGAAAATATGGTAGTTTTAGTTCGATTGCCGCACTATTCCCCGGGAGTTTCATGGGCAAAATCATAAGCGTTGCAAATCAAAAAGGCGGGGTGGGTAAAACCACTACTGCTATCAATCTGGCAGCATCAATAGCCCTTTCGGGCAAAAAAGTGTTGCTGATTGATATTGACCCTCAGGGCAACGCCTCCAGTGGTTTGGGTATTGACGAAAACACCCAGGGAATTTATGAGCTCTTGATGGGTGAGGTGCCGCAAGCGCAAGTCATACGCTCCACCGAAATTGAAACTCTTAAAATTATTCCTTCCAAGGTAGATCTTACGGGTGCCGAAATTGAATTGGTCGCAAGGGAAGCGCGGGAAAAAGTTTTAAAGTCGGCCCTCAATGGTGTACGTGAAGAATTTGAGTTTGTGGTGATTGACTGCCCGCCTTCTTTGGGACTTTTAACTTTGAACGCTCTTGCTGTTTCCAGCTCTGTATTGATACCCATGCAATGTGAATACTATGCACTCCAGGGATTGAGTCATTTGCTGAAGACATTAAAGCTGGTAAAAAAATCAATCAACCCGGATTTAAAAGTGGAAGGTATCTTATTAACAATGTATGACACCAGGACTCTTTTGGCCGCGCAGGTGAAAGATCAGGTGCAAAAATATTTCAGCGATTTTTTATTGAAAACGGTCATACCCAGGAATGTGCGCTTGAGCGAGGCTCCCAGTCATGGCAAGCCCATCATGCTCTATGCAGGTCGTTCCCGGGGTGCGGATGCTTATGTGGAATTGGCTAAAGAAATTATTTCACGTTCCAAAACCGATGAACAGGTTTCGCTTTCTGGCACTGCGATATGAATAGAAAAGCATTAGGCAAAGGTATCAATGCGTTGATCCCAGACTTCGAGATGGGAGTTCCTGAAACAGATGCGCAAGAAACGATGCATAGTAAGGAATTGTTGATCGACGAAATTTCGCCTAATCGTTTTCAACCTAGAAAATATTTTGATGATGAAAAACTTGAAGAGCTGATAGCCTCTATTAAGGAGAATGGAGTTTTGCAGCCGGTAGTGGTGCAACGAGCAGAATCGGGTTATGAGTTGGTAGTGGGTGAGAGGCGATGGCGAGCTTCAAAAAAAGCGGGT